>CACXZL010000203.1 GCA_902772085.1 uncultured Coriobacteriaceae bacterium
AATTGGCCTTGTCTATGCGAATGCCGGCCATGTACCCTGCTGCCGCGGCTGCCCCAGCACCCAAAATGGTGATGATGGCGAAGGCCACGTCTATGCTTCCGATGAGGGATTGTTCAGAAGTGATGTCGATATAGGCGATGAAGTAACCGGACTTGGGATGGGGGTGGCCGTCCCACTCACCTTCAACGCTGTAGTTTTCTCGCGGCCCATACGCCTCGATGGCAGCATAGCCAGTCCAGTCATCCAGCGTGATGTGCTCAACGACGTCTTGCGTTGGGTGTTGGGCATACCAAGCGGCGAGCTTCTCTTCGTCTTGCGTGCTCATGCGCTGCTCGTCCTCTTCGATGCGATAGGACGAGTCGAGCCAGATATAGTTTGGGACACGCCCAGTACCCATGGCATCATCGTCGCGACCGAGTGCGTACTCAAGATCGGAGATGGCGTCCGCCTCGACCTTCCATCCCAAAAACAGGTTAAACACGGCTGCGGCGGCAAGCATAGCTAGAACGACGGCAACAGCGCCGAGAAGGGCAAGCCTGCTTCGCGTATGCTTCACGAGTCCGCCTCAAGCTTGTACCCGAAGCCCCAAACGGCCTTGATCGCAGTGGTGCTGCCCACATTGCGTAGCTTGCGGCGAACGCGGCGTACCGTCTCGTCCGTCACGCGCGTCTCCACCTCGGCGTCGATGCCCCATACCTTGGAGAGGAGCGTATCGCGCGAGACGGCGGAGCCACTTGCCTCAAGCAGGCACCTGAGCAACGCATACTCGGTCATGGTGAGGTCTATGACCTTGCCCGCTACACGTACCTCGTGACATGCGTCGTCTAAGCTGATGTCTGCGAACCGCGCCTTTTTCGAAGCTGGCACGGTCGTCTGGCTCATCTCCACGCGGCGCAGAAGCGCCTTCACGCGCATGACCAGCATCGAGGGGGAAACGGCTTCATGAGGTAGTCGTCTGCACCGATGGCAAGGCCATACATGTAGTCCATCTCGGAGTCCTTGGCGGTGAGAATCACGATGGGGACATTTGAGCCATCTCGGAGTCCTTGGCGGTGAGAATCACGATGGGGACATTTGAGACCTCGCGCAGGTGCTTGCACACGGTGAGGCCGTCGGTGCCGGGCATCATGACGTCGAGCACCACGAGGGCGGGTTCCTTGCGAGAGAACTCGGCCGCGAGGTCGTCGCCGGTGGGAAATGTACGCACGTCGTAGCCGGCTGACCTGAGAAAGGTGGAGAAGACCTCCGTGAGGTCTGGGTCGTCGTCTGCCAGGTAAATAAGTGCGCCCATGAGTCATGCCCCCAAAGCGTTGCGGGTGGATGAAGCGATTGTCTCGCAAACGGCCCCTTCGAGCAAGCAAGTTGGCGAAGACGCGCGTTGTTTGGGGCGGCCTCCGTTGTTTCCACGGACGAGTCACGAGTTGGGGGGTTGACAATGCGAGGGCACGCGGAAGGGACAGCTCGCCGTCCCTTCCGCGTGCCAGTCGTCGTGCGAGACCATGTCTACCGGGGTCGTTCCATTCAGATGCACGAAAGGAATGACCCCTTGTGCGTGTCCCACTAAGCCGGTCTGGCCTTCCTTTGTCCGCCGCTGGACTCGTCAGACGAACAAACCATTTCGAAGCGGTTCTCCAGTCGCACTAAGCTGAGCCAGGGGCTTATGCGTATGAGGCCGATCCCCACACGCCGTGCGGACTTTGCACGTTGCCAAAGCTCTGGTCGTAGCCATAGTCTGAGTAGTACTTGTTTGCGCCATCGGCGTCTACGAACTTGCCGAGCCAGTCGAGATAGTCCTTGTCGAACCCGCATTTGCGAAACACCGTCACCAGCTCGTCGTAGAACGCCGCGTCTCCGTAGGGGAGCGTCACGCTCATGCCGCACATCCCTTGGTCGCCCGACGTGCAACCATAGTGCACGATTGCTTTCTTGAGCGCGGCCTTGAGCGCGGTCGCCTTGTCGCTTGAGACCGTGGACGCCACAGACTGAATGTCCGTCACGAAATAGTCGTTCATGGTGACGTAGCTCGCGTCGTCGTCCCAGTAGTCCCAGATGCCGTAGCCGTCGCCCACGCCCATGTAATCCATGAAGCCTTCGCCCATACCGTAGCCGTTGACCATGCCATCGAAGGGGCCGCCATATGCGCTTGCGCTGCCGTGAGAGTTTCCATGTGCGAAGCGGCGGGCGTCGTGCCCGTGTTGGGAGAGTTCCTGGCTGTAGTTCGAGTTCAGGAGGGTGTCTTCGTTCTCGTAGGCAAACTCGAGCCAAGCCTTATAGAGTTCTGGAACAGCGGACTCGTCTACGAGGGCCAGCGTGGCGTCGCCGTTCTCCGGGTCGGCTTTCACGGCGGCGACCATATCGTCGACGATGACGGTGCCGAGCTGTTTTGCGTCAACGGTGGGGTTCCTCTCGAGCAGAGACATCCAGTTTGCGTAGCTCCAGCCGATGCCGGGCTCGAAGTCCTCGGAGAGAATCGCGTAGCTGCAATAGGGGGCAAGCACACTGTAGGTCTCCAAGCTCGACATGATGCAACAGTCCATGCCGATGATGTCGAAGTGGGCGTTGGCGTTTTCCTTGAGGGCGGTCTGGATCTCGTCGAGCGTGAGTGCAGAATAATCGCTCTGGAACTCGTCGTAGCCAAAGCCGTATACCGGGCCGGCACCGTGGTCCCAGAGCACCAGCATATAGCGGTCGGCGGGGTAGCTCTGCACTCCCCACCTGATGAAGTCGGAGAGCGTGTCGGCGGAGGTGGTGTCGAGCTGGCCGAGGGAGTCGTCCACGAGCTCGAGCTTGCCGTTGCGGACCACGTGTCGTTGGGAGTGGTCGGACGCGATGCCGTGGTCCTGCCACTGCTTGGTGCCGAGGGTTTGGATGACGACGTTGGCGTTTGTGCCGATGCCGGATTTCAGCATCTCGGAGATGTCGGCGCTTGCTTCGCCCGCCTCGGACTCGAGGTCGGATCCGTTGAGGTAGACGAGGACGGTGGCTGATCGTGCGCTGGCGGGCGCCTCCACGCGCCCGACCGTCGCGGTAAAGAGTTGGGTTGCGTTGGGGGCGTTAGCTTGCGTGATGTTGGTGGTACCGTGGCGGCCTGCGCCGAAACAGCCCGTCAGCCCAAAGGTTAGGGAACAGGCAACCATAAGCGAGGCGATGACCGTGCGTTTCGTGGGTGCGCGCGCGTTGGAGTTCATGTGGGTGCGTGTGTGATCTGTGTTGTGTGAAAACATGTGTGCTCCTCGTTTCATGTGCGTCGGGTTTTCTTTCGATGCGAGAGCGAGGATATCGCGGCCGGTCGTCTGGAATCTCTCCCCAAACGGCCAGAAAAGTGTCACAAAAGTGCGGGCTGCCCAAGGATTGGCCCAAGAAAAAGGGGCTTCCGCCAAACGTATGACTTGGATTTGATGGGCGCAGGTCGTGCAGGTCTTCGCAGACTCCCTATCGCGGTCCTGCGGGTCGGGCGGATGGTTCGAGGCCTTATCCTATGTCGAATGCGCCCGGGAATAACATACATTGGGTTACTGAAACGCCCAACTCAACTGGTATAATATGATAAATTATCAATCGATTGATTTCATTCCCTATATGACCAGTTGGCACAAGAAATTCAGTTACCCAATGTATGTTTTTCCTGCCTTCCCGATAACGTGCAAGGCACACCACTATCTCCGATTGAGATACAGCGTGTTTTGAATGCACTAACCCTTCCGGTACTCATCAAGGACAAAAAGGCACACTTCTTGTGCGTGCGCCGCCACGCGATTCCATGAAAAGCGTTCCACGAGATTGCTTGCGTTCAGCTCCTCGCCGTACTCTGCCAATCCCACCGCTGCGGCGAGCAGTCCCAGCAAGTGCCGCGGTGACTCCTCGTGCGCGCGGATCTCGCCCAGGTCAAGGTCCCTATCGCGCTTGGACAGACGACGACCATCCGCCGCCACGAGCAGCGGCACATGCGCATAGGTGGGTTGTGGATAGCCGAGCAATCGCTGCAGGTAGATCTGCCGCGCCGACGAGCCAAGCAGGTCGTGTCCGCGCACGACTTGGTTTACCCCCATGAGCGCATCGTCCACCACCACGGCCAGCTGGTAGGCCACCACACCGTCGCTACGCCGCACAAGAAAGTCTCCGCAGTCGCGTGCAAGCACTTCGCGCTGTGGTCCATACACGAGGTCACGGAACTCGATGGTGCCGGTCCCGTCATTGGCGTCGGGCACGCGCAGGCGCGTCGCGGGTGGTCGTACCTGAGATTTTGCCGCGATTTGCTCAGACGAGAGGCCCCTGCATGTGCCAGCGTATACAAAGGTGCCGTCCGAGGCGTGGGGAGCCGATGCCGCATGCAGCTCAGCCCGCGTGCAAAAGCACGGATAGGTGAGTCCGTTTTCGTCCAGCTGCCGAAGCGCCTCCACGTAAATCTCTCCGCGTTCGCTCTGGTAGTACGGACCCTCGTCCCAGTCAAGCCCCAGCCAGCGCAGGTCGTCGAGCAACAGCTTCGCCGCGTCGGGTCGGTTGCCGCGTGGATCGAGGTCCTCTATGCGAAGCACCATCCGCCCGCCTGCCGAACGCACGCCCAGCCATGCCATGAGCGCGGCAAACACGTTGCCCGCATGCATGCGCCCCGACGGCGTTGGCGCAAAACGCCCCACTACGGTATCGCTCACCCTCGCTCCTTTCCCGCCGTCAGTGCGTGCTCACCACGTAGAACTCGTAGCTGCTCAGATGGCGCACCTTCGAGCACTCAAAAGGCATGCCATCATCCAAGTACGCGACCTGCCTCACCTCAAGGAGCGGGTCGCCTGGTGCCACCCGCAGCCACTCCCTCTCATCCGACGTGGGCAACACCGCGCGCAGAACGCGGTGGGCGCTGCCAATCTTCAGCCCCAGATCTTGTTCTATATAATGGTAGATCGAGCCATAAAGGTGCTTTTCCAGCAAGCCTGGAATGAGGCTCAAGGGCATGTAGGTGTACTCCACGTTGCTCGGGACATCGTTTGCAAGGCGCACGCGGCAGATGTGATAAACAAAGTCTTCGCGGCTTATGCCGAGCGCGTCGGTGACGATTTGGCGGGGATGCACGATGGCAAAATCATGCACTTCGCTCGTCACCACCACATCTGTCTGCGCGAACTCCGCCGTGAATCCCGTCATCTGCTTAGAGAAGCTGTCCGATCGCCCGGCACGTAGCGACGAGGTGCTCTTCACATAGATGCCCGACCCGCGCCGGCGCGCTATGAGGCCAAGTTGCTCCAGTTCGTCAAGTGCCTTCTTTACCGTGGTGTTGCTCACGTGGTACATCTCGCACAGCTCGGGAGTCGTGGGGAGTCGCTCGCCGGCAGCATACGTGCCGTGCTCTATGGCGGAGCGCAACGCCGTTGCTAGATTGCCATATTTGCTCATGCATGCCCCTCTCCCGCAAACAATTCCTTCAACCATTATACGGTTTCAGATGAAGATTACCGTTCACGGGCAAAAAATAGCCGTTGAGGAGTATTTATAAATAGCGCTTGCAAATAAAATTAAGAGCGCTTAATCTGTAGCCGTACACACGAGGAGGCATCATGAACAACAACCCTATTACCCTACCCAACGACTTCTTC
>CACXZL010000204.1 GCA_902772085.1 uncultured Coriobacteriaceae bacterium
GGTTCGGACCCACGGCATACGAGATAACCTTCGCCGACGCGGTGGAGCGAGAGCTCCTGTGCGACTACCGCGTTGTCGTGCTCTCCATATCCGAGGACGCGGTCCCCGCCTACATGCAGGACGCCATGTTCGACGGCGAGCAGATCCCCATGCCGGACGCCGCCAAGATCATCGGCACGTACAAGGGCCTCGTCACGCACGGCGCACTCGTCCAGGGGAAGCTCGACGAGGAGAAGAGCGCGATCGACGACGCCACGCCCGACTTCTTCCTCATCGACGAGGTGACCGCAGACGAGCTGGAGGCCGACGGAGAGCCCGGGGACCTCGAGGTGCCCGAGGGCGTGGAGCCACTGCGGCGGGCCGTCGGCTTCTGCTCGCGCATCGCCGACTCGAAGCGCATCGACAGGTACTTCGAGGAGGTCGTGGAGCGCTACCTCGAGCAGTCCGGCGAGGACCTGCGCCTCAGGTGCAGGCTCGACCACGTGGACGGCTCGATGGACTCGGACGAGCGCGCGGAGAGGCTGCACTGGCTGGCGTCGGGCACAGACGCGCACGAGTGCCGCATCGTCACCAACGCCCGCTGCCTTGCCGAGGGCGTGGACGTGCCGAGCCTCGACGCCGTCATCTTCTTCGCCGCGAAGAAGAGCAAGGTTGACGTCATCCAAGCGGTCGGGCGCGTCATGCGCACGTTCAAGGGCAAGGAGCTGGGATACATAATCCTGCCCGTCTTCATCCCGGCGGGCATGGACGCCGCGCAGGCGCTCGACAACTCCCAGACCTTCGACGTCGTGTGGCAGGTGCTCCAGGCGCTGCGCTCCCACGACGACCGCATAGACGCCTACGTCAACACCCTGCAGTTCCGAAAGAAGAAGGACGAGGGCGGGGCGGGGTCTGGCGGCAAGAACGTGGTGGGCAAGCCCGCTGGTGACGGTGACGACGGAAGGACGGGGCAGCAGACCGAGCTCGCCCTCGATTACGGCAACACCGACACGGCGCGTGCCGTCTACGCGAAGATGGTGGAGCGCTGCGGGACCAAGATCTACTGGGAGTCGTGGGCAGACGACGTCGCCCGCGTCGCTCAGCTCTACGTGGACGAGATCAACCATGCCATCGGCACCGATGGCGGCTCCAAGCAAGGCTTCGGCTTGTTCCTGGAGGGCCTGCGTGCCTCCCTCAACCCCTCGATACGCGCCGACGAGGCCGTGGAGATGATAGCCCAGCACATGATAACCGTTCCCGTCTTCGACGCGCTGTTCTCCGACTTCGAGTTCCGCAACTCCAACCCCGTGGCCCTTGCCATCGAGGAGTTCGTGGAACGACTCAGAAGCCACGGCGTGGGCGACGACACGCTGTCTGCAGACGACAGGAGACAGCTCGACGAGCTCTACGCGAGCGTGAAGAGGCGAGCCTCCATCGTGAGGACGGACTTCGGCCGCCAGGAGCTCATCAAGGACCTCTACAACAACTTCTTCGCGAAGGCCTTCACGCGCACCTCGGAGAAGCTGGGCATCGTATACACACCAGGCGAGATCGTGGACGCGCAGCTGCACCTGGTCGATCGCGTTCTGCGACGCGAGTTCGGCAAGTCTCTTGCGGACGAGGGCGTCAACATCCTCGACCCGTTCGCGGGCACCGGCTCGTACATGGCACGACTAATCGAGGACCCGACGCTCATACCTGTCGGCAAGCTGCGCCACAAGTACCTGCACGAGCTGCACTCGAACGAGATCCTGCTCCTCGCGTACTACATCATGGTAGTGAACATCGAGTACGCCTACCACTCGCGCACGGGCGGCACCTACGAGCCATACCCAAACGCACTTCTAACCGACACGTTCCAGATGAGCGAACCCGACGACCAGAGTGACCTGGGGTGAATCCACCCTGGTCAGCGTGGCAGAGAAACGCAAACGACGACGCGCAGAACGAAGCCTATCCGTCCCTTGATCAGCGAATCGGGGAAACATACGTATCAAGGACAACTGCCGTGCCAAGAAGCTCGTTGTACGATTCGTACGTACGTGCCTTCCGATGGGCCTCCGATCGCATCGGCAGTGAAGGAGTGGTGTGCTTCGTGTCTAACGCCGGATGGCTCAGAAGTGAGGCTGGGGCCGGAATCAGGCGCTCCTTCACCGAGGAATACAACTCCGTCTACATCTACGACTTCCGAGGCAACCAACGCACTCAAGGCGAGACTTCACGGAAGGAGGGAGGCAAGGTCTTCGGATCGGGATCTCGCGCTGCCGTGGCAATCACGCTGCTGGTTCGAAACCCGAAATCAACCGAGCGTGGCATTGTTCACTACTTCGAGGTCGGCAACTACAAGACAAGGGAGCAGAAACTCGAATCCGCTCGCAAGCTAGTAGGCACAGACCCCGATTGGATCTTGCTCACGCAAGACGCTTACGGAGACTGGCTAGACCAAAGAGACGACTCGTTTTACGATTACGCCCCCATCGGCTTAGAAAAGTACAAAGAGCCGAACGGAGTGTTCACAACATGGTCTAGCGGTGTAAAGACGCAACGTGATCCTTGGGCGTGGGGCTACTCGCGTGCATCCGTTTCCCACAACATAGAGAGACTGGTGAATAACACGAATCGCGAGATACAGCGCCTTTCGGGAAGAGTCGATGACCGGTCGAATGACTCCACACGGTTCAGCTGGACAAGAGCGATGCGCGGATATGCGGCAAGGATGGAAGAGATACCTTTTGACGAGGCCTTTTTGCTGCCAGGGGCATATCGTCCCTTCTGCAAACAGTGGGTCTATTTCGAGAAGCATCTGAACGAGGTCCAAGGCCAGCAAGACAAGCTCTTCCCGATTATCCGAGCAGGCACAAGCGCGCTAAACGTAGTGATAACATACACGGGCGGCGTTAACTCCTCCGCGTTGGTGTCAGACACAATGCCCGACCTCCACTTGGTTGGCGACTCACAATGCTTCCCCCTCTACTGGTATGAGAAAGACGAGGGTAGCACGCTCTTCAAAGCCGAGGGAGAGAAGGTCATCCGCGACGCCTGGGGCAACCGGTACGTCCGCCACGACGCAATCACCAACCACGCTCTTGCCGTCTTCCGCGAGGCGTATCCGACCGCGTTCCTGTCGCGCAAGCTCAAGGACGGTCCCAAGGAGCTCACCAAGGAGGACGTGTTCTACTACGTCTACGGCATCCTGCACAGCCCCGAGTACCGCGAGCGGTTCGCCACCAACCTGCAGAAGGAGCTTCCGCGTATCCCGCTCGCGGAGGACTTCGAGGCATTCAGCCGTGCCGGTCGAGCCCTCGCCGACCTGCACCTCAACTACGAGTCGGTGGAGCCATGGGCCCAGCTCGAGTGCACCGTACTGCCGGGCATGGACCCCGGCCCCGTCGCCAAGCTCGCATGGGGCAAGAGGCGCGACCCCGAGACCAGAAGGCTCGTACCGGACCGAACGCGCATGGTCTACAGCAAAGACGTGGTCGTTTCCAACATCCCACCGCAGGCGAACGACTACAAGGTCAACGGTCGCAGCCCCCTGGAGTGGATGGTCGATCGATACAAGGTGACGACCGACAAGAAGACCGGCATCGTGAACGACCCCAACCTCTACAGCGACGACCCCCGCTACATCCTCGACCTCATCGGCCGGCTCGTCACCGTCTCCATGCGCACGCTCGAGATAGTTGCCGGCCTGCCCGCCCTGCGCGAGAAGGGCCACACGAGCAACTGGCCGAAGGCATGGAGCAGCAGATAGGTTAGACACGCCAAAACGCAAGCGAACGACAGCGACTTAGGATGGAGACATGCCTTGGCAACGATAGGCGAGATGCTCAGGCTCGACTCGGATGGGAGGTTCCGCTCCTCGGGGCGCGGTCCCAAAATCGAGGAGGAGGCGAAGCGGAGGGAAAAGGACGAAGTCTCGTCCATCCCGCGTCGCAATGAGGGGACTCCCGAACCTGAAGAACGCGAAGGCGCGCGTATGCAGCCTCAACCCGCCTATCGTTATGTGACGCGCGACGGGGGTGGCATGTACCTCGGTGCTTACACCCCCGAGGAGGCAAAGGCAGTATGGCCCGCCGCAAAGCGGCACGGCCTGATTATCTGCGTGCCGGGCAAGGTGCCCGCAAAAGGTCTTGCGGGCACCTTGAATGGGCGACATGACAAGCCAGATGCGGCAAGCTCAGCGGTGCTGCGTCGCTCCGCGCGCAAGGCAATCGCAGGCTCGCTGAGCGCGCTCAGCAAAGGGCTTGACCCACACTGCAACCCCTCATCCCCGTCCCTCAAGTGCGTCTTCAACAGGGGAGAAGTACCAATCTGCATGGCACCTCTCGACATGGTCGAGAGGATCTATGGGTCTGGATGGTTCTTTGTGGACGATAGCACAGTCCAGTTGGTCACTACTTTCAGCGGGAACGAACTCAAAAGGCTATGCACCGATGCCCAAAGGCGATACGAGACAGATCACCAGGCAACACCCTCCCAACAACCCACGCCGGAGATGAAAGAGACTTCGGGTGAGATTGGCCACGATACTAGCAACGATGTTCTCCTTCCGGAGTCACCACCCTATCAACAATCCACGCAAGAGAAGCGGAGTCCTGACGACCAGCTCTACTTCGCCCGAGATGCAAAGGGACTATACCTCGGAATCCATAAGCTGGGATGGACAAGGTCGCTGCAGGATGTCCCTTACGTGGACCAGGGCGTCATCGTCCTGCCCAAAGCCCTTGCCACCCGAAAGGCAGCGTCGCTATCCGGAAGGGTTGGAAAGAAGACCCTCAAGGCGCTAGACAGGAATCTGCACCAAGTGATTAAGCGGTCAGAGTCCTACATCAGGAGTATCCCGCGCGTCACCTCCGAAGAGTTCTGGTCGAGGCAGGACGAGAGGCTTGTGAAGATCTACTCACTAAACGCCACCAACCTAGGCTCTCTCACCCCTCCACAGCTACGGGAGCTATTCGGCAATGGGTGGTTTCTCGTAAGTAGTGACGTGGCTCAGCTGACGGTACCGGTGGACAACGACATCATCAGGCAGATACGGAAGCTTGAGTCAGAGGACCGCGCCGCCATTGATGCCAAGGTCGAGAAGACTCAGAAGGCATGGGAGAACGCAAGACACACGAGGGGCATGGAGCCGTCGGAAAACAACTCAGAGGGCGGTTCCGCAGGCCACGCCCAGACAGACGCCGTACCCAGGGACGCGACGCCGGCATTCATGCGGCTCATCCTGTCCCTTGGCATTGGCGAGGAGCACGCCCGCGCCATATACGACCAGGTCATGCTGGTCGCACGGCACGGCTATCGGTCAAAGCTGACCGGCACGCTTAGGTCGGCGTTCCCGACGGACCCCGTCAGGCTACCGAGCGGAAGGGAACTCGAAATCTACATCATCGCCATCGCCCTTGCCCGTCGGAACGGCCAGAGCCTGGCGCACGAGGATCGGGACTTCGTCCTTCTCGCGCTGGACCGGGCCATGACGGAGAGCGAGCGCCTTGCGGAAGAGGAGCGACGGGCCACGGATGAGTACCTGGAGCAGGCCAAGGCGCACAAGCACACGGTGACGCGTTGGATGGAAGCGACGCTGCAGGATCCGAACGCCGACGCGGAGAGCAGGGAGCTCGCCGAGGTCTTCGAGCGGCGACAGGGCGTCGTCCTCGTGATGCAGGCTGGCGAACTGTGCCGAAGCGTACTCAGCACCGACATGGACGACGAAGCCTATGCGTGCGCAACGCCATACCTGCCGTTCACTCACTTCATAGTCCGGGTACCGGGCATCAAAGGCGTGTACGGTTTCGGGGCTGTGAGGAATCCCGGCGGGTCAGGTGTTAGGATAGTCGCCATTCCCGAGGGCGGGCAATCAGTCGACGACGTAGAAACGCTGCTCCCGTTCTTCAAGAGGGTGCTGTTCTTCATCTGCGCCAACCGGGACTTCTCCGGAGGTGCACGCGAGTACTTCGACCAAGCGAGGTCTAGGGCGACACGCAGCACGGCAGGGTTGGCGCAACCAGGAGTGGTAGAGTCCCAGGGCCGAAAGGGGTCTGCGAAAGCCGTCGTGCAAGGAAAGTCGTTCGACATCGGCGTGAGGGTGATATTCCTCTCCGAGGGTCCGGACTTCAAGCAAGCGTCTTCCTCTGGCTCCGACATAAGGCCGCACGCCGTCGCCGGGACGACCTACGTCATGGGCAACGGTACCGAGGTCGTGCGCAGACCCTACTGGAACCACGGCGCGGGCAACAAGCGCAACGCGCTGCCGCCGGAGATCGTCGAGAGGAACATCAGGTACAGGGACGGCGCATGAGGGATGCGTCGTCCCTGCACCTGAACGACCAACGAATAGCCTAGACAGGCCAAAAGAGAGTGAAGTGAACATGGACAGAATCTGCTACTTCCCAGACCCAAGTA
>CACXZL010000205.1 GCA_902772085.1 uncultured Coriobacteriaceae bacterium
TAACAAGCATTGCAGGCACTTCGCCCACCGACTCGAAGATGGTCCCGTCGTCGCACACGCCCAAGGGGATTGATATCTGGCTGATGACTTCATCCCATGATTTCGTCGAGCTTCGGAATTCTCTTTCGCACATCCCTGTAGAGTGCCCAGTACAGCATATCGTGGAAGTACATCGGCTGTTCGTTGATCACAAACTCATGTAGGTGAATCATCTCGTGGAGGAGCGTGTGCTCGTCATTGAGACACTTGCTGGATATGCAGATTTCCTGCTCTGAGCCACTGAAGTATCCATAGAGTCCATCCTCAAGCTCCTCGACTCGGGGATGGAACCAGAAGTATGTGAAGTACTCTAGCTCAGGAGGTCTGGACACCTCGTCATCAACCCAGTCCTCCGTTCCCAATGTCGCCGATTGGCATTTGATAAGGTCGTAGGAAGTGGTGCCCCTTTCGAACAACATGTCCTCAAAGAGCGGTCCGAGATCACACATCCTGTACAAGAGAGCTTGTTCCTGGGCATTGCCACCATCCTGCACCCAGTCCATGTACCAGCTATCGTCCATTCGCATCGCGCTTACTCCTTTTTTAGACGGTCTTCTGCTCATGTTGTGCAAGGAATCTCCTCAGCATGTTGAGCTGGTTGGGACGCCATGCCACTAAAACGTATGCTTCGCCAATCGATAGTGTCTGCAAGCTATACTTTCGAGCCTCCTTGCGGTTCCTTGGCTTTCTGTCACGGATTACGGGGCTGTTCACACCAAACTTTGAGACGCACCAACCCTGTCTTTGCAAGTCCTTGTGATTCAGATGAATGATGAGTAGCTTCTCCACCTGGTTAACTATATCGGTCTTAGCGGCACTAAGCCCCGTCTCTTCCTCGGTGTGAACCAGTGCGACCATTTTGTGCGTTTGGCTTTCATCTAATTCTGTTTCCGATAGCACGTCGGGCTTATCTTCACTTGCCGCAATCGCAATCGAGCTTTCCTCAGGTCCGTCGAGCTCGCCTTGGATTCTCTTTTCTCCATCGTCATCGTCACCGCTTGCGGCTCCTTGCCCACCATCAATCAGCCCAAGAATCCCAAAGAGCTCATCGAGGTTGTCCACTGTCGGTGATGCTGGCACTATGCCAGACGGCGTATACCCATCCACGCTTCTTATCCATGATGCCGTCTCGTAGATCTTTGCTCCTGGGATGTCCTCTTTGCCTGCTAGAAGCCAAAGCGCGTCTATTGACTTCATGGAGTCATTGATGGTGTCCGCGACGTATTTGAAATACGCCTCGTTGAACTTGTTCCAGTCGTTCCGCATGTATACCAGGCTTCCCACCGTGCTGTATTTCGCATCGAGGGCAAAAGTCTTGGTAACACCGTCCTTCTCAAAAAACAGTACGTAGTCTGGCAGGTAATATGAGTCCAGTGCGTTCGGTGCGAACGCACGTCTTGGCGACTTCTTGTGGAAGGTTATGCCATGCTCCTCTCGTGCATCGCAGTAGATTACGGGCTGGTAGTAAAGCGCTACGTGGGTTCCGTTAGCTTTTAGTCGGTATAGGTTGTTGACCATCCTCTCGTTGGTGAATTTCGGTGCGTCCAACGAGTAGAGTACCCGTTGGTAAGGTTTGATGTATGCATCGTCCAGGACGTATCCGTTTCTTTGGAATGCCTTTAGGAGCAGATAGAGCGCGTAGTACTCGTATAGCTTGTCAAGCTTCAGCGTGTGTAATGCGAGGCTCTCGCGGGCTAATGAGAACTCACCGTACGCACGCCAGTGCTCAATCTGCAAGAAAATGGTTGAGTATGCATAGACCTCTTGAAACACTTTGGTCCTTTTTGGATTCTGCGCGACACCAAGTTGCTCTCTAACGCCCGGTAAAGCATTCTTGTAGCCAACATACAACCGTTGCGCTCGCGCGCGCTGAGACTCAAGCTGGTCGAGAAAGCTCACCTCGCGTGACTCGTATTCCTCCATTACGATGAGGGCGGGAAGGATTTGTGCGCCCCGTAACGTATCGAGCCTCGCTATTCGAGATTGCAACAGCTCAACTTCGTCACGAACGCCGGTTTCAACCCGCTTTATCGCCGATAGCACGTCCGCTAAAAAGCTTAGTACGACCCTATTCTCGTAGTTGTCAAAGCTCTTCGTCTTCACCTGGGTATCAATGTATCGGGGGAAGTAGTTCCGACCGTTGTGGGCTAAGCCCGTGTCAGCCTGTACCTCCGAGAGAACGTCCGCGTTCCTCATTAACCATACGAATTCGTCTACACCAAGCTGCCTGACATCGAAGCCTGCAAGGCACTTGGATTCGCTAAGGATGACGCAATGCCCATTACTACGGAAGTAAGATAGCCACGTCTCATACGTATCCAGCACACCCTGAATGACTCCAATGAAGGAGACTAGCGTTTTTGAACCATCTTGTCTGGAATCGCCCTCAAGTAGTGCGTACTCACTTTCATTGTCAGCGTCGGACGAGAACATCCAATCGGTAATCGACCGATCCTCGTTATCGAGAAGCGCCTTCAGCATTAATCGCACATCGCCCACGTTCACGCTTTCGACGCACGCGCATGGAACATCCATGCTGACGAAATCGCCAAAGCCTGGTATTCGCAATTCGACACGTGCGAACCCATATGTCTGGAAAAATAACTTGTCTTGCTCGTTCGCTCCAACGCGGTTCGTGCGCCCTTGCAATACGATGCTGTATCGATACTCAGTCTTGTCGTCGCGAATGGTCGGCGCTGGGTTCAATATGTCGGCCCTTATTGCGTCACCGCCATTTACGGCAACCTCGATCAGATCGACGTCTATTGGATCGCTTGAAACGAGCGTCATGTCGTACACGCACTCTTCGGCAACGATTCCGTTCAGGTATACGTCCGCCCCATTACCGCCTCTTGGTGAGCCAAACGCTGGCACTGTCACCAAAGAGCCCGTCTCGACATCGCGCAGTTCAAGAGTGACGCTAGGCGAAGTACTGGTAGAAGCCATTTGCATCACCCGTATCACGCATTTGCTTTAGCTTGCGTGATGTTAGCGTCAGCGAAGAGCAGCATTCAATTAGACCCTCCATCAAATCGCTCAGTTGGTCAGTCGGCCCACTTAGCATAGGCAGGATTTTCTGCGATACGGCATAGTCAAGCGGAGCCATCTGGGATTCTTTGGACGACTTGTCCATGAGGTCTGTTGCTGCGGAGAGGTATTGGATAATCATCGCTTGAGACCTCGGCGATACGGGAGGTACTTCTGGGGCGACGTGAAGAACTCGGCCGATATCTCGGACCGCAGCGCGGTTCGCACCGCGCTGTCGGTGATGCTCATCACGGCCCTCGATATGCGCAGCATGCCGAAGGGCCTGTCCAGCGACGCGCGGAAGATCAGCGGCTCCATGAGCGGGCGCGAGGCCGGCTGCGACATGACGTGGTGCGACCACCCGTCGCGCAACCTCTCGAACCTCACCACGCAGTCGTCCTCGTAGAGGTTGTACGCCCTCGGCTGCCCCCACTCGTCCACGTCGGCGATCGTGACGCCGCAGCGGATGCGGTGGCGGTCCCAGTCCCAGAGCATGGCGCAGGTCGTCGCGCTGTGGGCCCTTATCACGGGCGTGCCGTCCGCGCCCCTCGTCACGGTCATGGCAGCGCAAGAGTGCGTGAGCTCGGAGACCACCGCCATTCGGTAGACGTTGTACAGGTCGTTGGCGGCGGCTATGCCGTCCAGCTCGTCCGTGACCGACTCGTCGCCGGTGAAGGCGTTGAGCCTGCTCCTCACGGCGAGCGAGTCCACGGCACGCTGCGGCCAGCTGACCACCGTCTCGATGCTCGTGAGGGAGGGCGGTATCGCGATGCCCAGGTCCTTGAGCGCGTTGTGGCCGTAATAGTAGCGGCTGCGCTCGACGTTGCGGCGCGCCTTGGCGTTCCACACGCGGAAGAGCGATCGCAGGTCGCCCGCGAGCGTGGACGTGAGGCCTGTCGCGTCGGGAGTTCGCCTTGCCAGCGCGAGCGAGAGCGTGCCGTCGTTAGCGATCGTCACAGCAGCCTCATCCTCCTCGATGGGTCCCTCTTGGTCGTCTTGAGCGCGAACAGCGCGAGCGCGGCGCTCTCGATCGGCTCGGGGTTGGCGCCCCCGAATCCGAAGCCGCCGTACGATCCGATGTCGCGCCTGGTGGACGTGAGCGCCGAGTCGTCCAGCGCCTCCTGTCCGAAGTGGGTCACCGTGCGCCCCCGTATGCCATCCACGAGCATCGAGGACGCGGCGACCATGTCCTTGGGGGCGGACCGTCCGTACCCCTTCGCGGGGTAGCGCCTCTCCTTGAGCGCGGACATCAGCGCGTCGGCGTTGCTCATGCCGTCCACGAGCACGTAGGCCACGTTGGACCTCATCCTGTGTAGCCTGTTCGCGAGCGGCTCGACGCCGCTGGCGGAAATGTTGGAGAACCCCATCAGCTCCACGTGGGGCTTGCGACCCCGCGCCTGTACCGCCACCGATACGGCGACGTGCGCCCCGTCGTTTGAGAACTTGACGCCGATGGCCCGGCGGATGTGGGTCCTGGCCCTCGTCGGGTTGTCGATGGCGCA
>CACXZL010000206.1 GCA_902772085.1 uncultured Coriobacteriaceae bacterium
GACCGAAAACGGCTTCGTAAGATAGTCGTCCGCCCCCGCATCAAGCGCACAGATCTTGTCGAGGTCATCGGCGCGGGCGGAGAGCACGATGATGGGAACCTGCGACCACGTCCGCACCTTGCGGATCACATCTACCCCGTCAATGTCGGGAAGTCCCAAGTCGAGCAGCAAGATATCGGGGGCAGACGATGCCACGGTATGCACCGCCTCCTTCCCCGTCGTGGCCGTGAGGCTGAGATAGCCATGGGAATTGAGAGCGGTCGATACGAGGTTGCGCACCGCGTCGTCATCCTCCACCACGAGCACGACTGTCTTATGGTCGTCCATACGTCAACGCCTCCTCTTGTGCCGCCATCTCAACGAGCGGCAACGAAAAAACAAACGCCGCGCCATGCGGTTCCACATCGTCAACCCTCATGGCGCCCCCGTGCGCCTCAACTATAGACCTACAAAGCGTAAGGCCCAACCCGATGCCGCGTCGGCCATCGGCCACGGCCCTGCCCGTCGTGTAGAACGGCTCAAACACGCGGAGCTTGTCTGCATCGCTCACACCCAGGCCGTCGTCGGCCACGCAAATCTCCACAAAGCCACCGGCACGCTGCGTTGAGATGGTAATCGTAGAGCCATCATCCGTATGAGCGATGGCATTGTTTACCAGGTTCACCAAAACCTGCACGATGACCTGCGCATCCATCCGTGCGAGCAGCAACTCGTCCGACGGCACGATGACAAGCCGATGGAGCCCCGCGTCACGGCTCACGTGGCGCATGGCCTCCTCCACGACATCGTCCACGATCTCCGGCTCGCGCCTCAACGACACCTTGCCGTCCTCCAGGCGCGTGACGGCAATGCCGGAGATGGACGTGAGCGGCGTGCGAAGGTCATGGGACACCGAACGCAGGAGGTCGGCCCTGAGCTGCTCGTTGCGCGCCTTGAACGAGGCGTCGGCAGACTTGCGGGCGTTCTCGCGCATCTGCGTCACCAGGTAGCTGGCGATGAGCGCCACCACAAACATGACCGCGATGGTACCCGGCACCTCCGCCCCGCGTATGCGAAAGGAAAACCGCGGCTCCACGAGAAAGAAGTTGAAGCAGAGTATGGAGAGGACCGAGGCAGCAAGGCAGTAGATGCGCCCGGTCGTGAAGATCGCCGTCAGGAGAACGCCCAGCACGAATACGATCACCACGGTCGCCTCCGAGAGCCCCAGGCCGTCGAACGCCATGGCGACGAGCACGGCCAGGGCCTGAAGGACGCACGTCACGCCGAGGTCGTAGGCGACCTCCTTGCCGCTATCATATGAGTCCGCCCGCAGGACATGCGCAAACGGATCAGCCATTTCGTCTCCCCGCCCAAACAATAGCCTCTGAAAGTCCAAAGTTACCCGTCATTCCGCTGATTGTGCAACGACCCTTTGCATTGGCATAAAGTCGGCATAAAATGGTATTGAACCGTGCACCAATTCTGCAATTGGTACAACATTTCTATACCGCACAATCGTGCGGTACTACGGAAAGGAAAAGCCAAAATGGCCACAAAGAAGCACGGCGGCGCAATTCCCTTCAGTATGGGTATGGTGCTCGTCACCATGGGCGTGGTGTATGGCGACATCGGCACCAGCCCCATGTATACGTTGCGCGCCATCATGCATGGAAACGGCGGTCTCGCCACCATGCAAGCAGACACCGTGATAGGCGCCCTGTCGCTCATCATTTGGACCATGACGCTCATCACCACGGTCAAATACGTCCTTGTCGCCATGAAGGCCGACAACCACGGCGAGGGTGGCATCTTTGCCCTCTACAGCCTGGTGCGACGCTGTGGAGGATGGCTCATCATCCCCGCCATGGTAGGTGGCGCCGCGCTACTCGCAGACGGCATTCTCACACCCGCCGTCACGGTAACGACCGCCATCGAGGGCTTGCGCAGCATCGACCTCGTGCATCACATCATCGGTGACAACCAGTCCATCGTCGTCGCGATTACCATCTTCATCATTTCGGCCCTGTTCTTCGCGCAGCGTGCGGGCACGAGCAACATCGGACGCGCTTTTGGCCCTATCATGTGCCTGTGGTTTGGGTTCCTCGGCTTCGAGGGCATACTCCACATCGGCGCCGACATCAATGTCCTGCGCGCCTTCAACCCCCTGCGCGGCATCATGTTTCTCTTCAATGGCCAGCTCAACAACGCCGGCATCATGGTGCTTGGCAACGTCTTCCTCTGCACCACGGGTGCCGAGGCGCTCTATTCCGACATGGGACACGTCGGCAAAGCAAACATCTACGCGAGCTGGCCGGTCGTGAAGGCATGCCTCATCCTCAACTATCTGGGCCAGGGCGCATGGATCCTCTCGATGAACAACAACCCCGAGCTCATCGCCATGGGCGCGGAGATGAACCCGTTCTACCAGATGCTGCCCGGCGGCATGCGCATCTTTGCCGTCGTCCTCTCGGCGCTCGCCGCCATCATCGCGAGCCAGGCGCTCATCACCGGCAGCTTCTCCATCGTGAGCGAGGCCATCAGCCTCGACCTCATGCCCCACATGAAGATCCAGTATCCCTCAGAAAACAAAGGCCAGATCTACATCCCGCTGGTAAACACGATCCTCTGGATCGGCTGCGCGGGCGTCGTACTCTACTTCCGCAGCTCCGAGCACATGGAGGCAGCATACGGCCTTGCCATCACGGTGACCATGCTCATGACCACCATCCTGCTCACGGTCTTCCTCTCGCGTATCCGCAAACAAACGCCGCTGGCCATTCCGTTCGTCTTGTTCTTTGGCGCGATTGAGATGTTCTTCTTCTTCAGCAGCCTTACCAAGTTCACGCACGGCGGCTATGTCACGGTGCTGCTCGCGCTGGCCATCTTCTTGGTCATGCTCATATGGCATCGCGGTACGCGCGTCGAGATGTCTCAGCGCGTGAACCTGCCCGTACGCGACTACATAGGGCAGCTGCGCGAGCTCTCCCATTCCGAAGACATCCCCTACATGGCCGACAACCTCGTCTTTCTCACCAACGACCAGGATCCCGAGATGCTCGACCGCGATATCCTGTATTCGATTCTCGACAAGCGCCCGAAGCGTGCCAAGGCATACTGGTTCCTGAATGTCGCGGTGACCGACGAACCGTACACCCACGAGTTCTGGGTAAACGACTACGGCACCGACTTCCTCTTCAAGGTGCAGCTGAGACTCGGCTTCCAGGTAAACCAGCGCGTGAACGAATACCTCTATCAGGTCGTCGGCGCCATGGTGGAGCAGGGAAGACTCCCCGCGCAGGACCATCGCTTCTCCATCTACGAGCGCACCGGCCACGTGGGCGACTTCCGCTTCTGTCTCGTGCGCAAAGTGGCCTCCGCATCCACCGACCTTACAAATACCGAGCTGGGCATATTGCAAGCCAAGTACTTCATCCGCGGCGTCTGCGGCTCGCCAGACCATTGGTATGGCTTGCAGAACTCCGACGTTATCTTTGAGTACGTGCCCCTCTTCGTCGGCACCAAGCGACAGCACAAGCTCACCTATGTGGAGAAGCCCGAGGAATAGGTGGAGATGCCGCGGCCAAGACCAGGTCTGTAGCGTAGCAGGTGCTCGCGCTTAGGCGATTCTCGTTACGAGACGGGAATCTCCTGAGCGCGAGCACCTTCTGACTAAAGGTTTTCGGCCGCTACTATACCGTGAGTTTGTTTATCTTGCGATCGTAGGTGAGAAGGCCGTTCGTCTCCTCTTCCACGTCGGCGAGCTGCGTGTACACGAAGCCGGCCAGGCCCTTGGCCCGCAACGCGTCCACTTTGGCAAACAGCTCATACAGTGCCTTGCGCCAAGATGCCACGTCCTCATACGTATCGTATCCATATACGCCCTGCACCGACTTATGGCCCTCCATCGCACACGTGAGACCTCCAAATTCGTCGATCATGAAGGCGCGCGTGCGGGCCCCGCCCCAGTGCACGTGTGGATCTCTATACACTCGCATTCCGCGGAAATAGTTGTGTACGGCGTATATGTCCCCGCCGCCCTGATCGTACCACCCGCTCGTCGCAACGTAGGGCCGCGTCGGATCGATCTCCCTGAGCTCTTCGGTCTTCTCGACGGAAAGGAATTGTCCCCACGATTCGTTGAAAACGACCCAGCTCGCGATGCAGGGGTGAGACTTCAGATACCGTACGGTATCGCACGACGTGCGCGTCCACTCGTCCCGATACGACTTGTCACCCGCGCCAAAGAGCTTCCAGAATGGCGGCTTGAAGTCTGAGATGCTCGCCCAGCTCTTGCGCACAAGCGTGGGGATGTTTGCACTTGCCCACTCCCCTGGCAAGTCTCCTCCGCTGACCATGTCCTGCCATACGAGCATGCCGAGACGGTCACAATGCCAGTACCAGCGGTCAGGCTCCACCTTGATGTGCTTGCGCAGCATGTTGAACCCGGCAGAACGTGCAAACTCGATGTCGTACACCAACGCCTCGTCCGAAGGGGCGGTCATGAGGCCATCCGGCCAATACCCCTGATCAAGCAGTCCTCGCACAAAGAGCGGCCGATGGTTCAAACAAAATCGCGGGACTCCATACAGGTCGGTCTCTATACCCATCGTGCGAAACGCCGTATAGCTTCTCACCTCGTCCGTTCCATAGGCCATGCGCAGCCCATAGAGATACGGGTCGTCCGTATCCCAGAGATGGGGGTCGCGCACGCGTACGGTGACGCTCACCTTCTCATCGTCCACTCCCCCATCTGCCGAAGCCACGAGTGCTCCCCGCGCATCAAACACATCGACACACAGCACGTCTCCCGGCACGCTTACCTCTATCTCCACCGTGAGCTCTCCCGCATCGGCATCAGGCACGACGTCGAGATGCGTGATGTGCCGCTCGGGCACCTCCTCCATCCACACCGTCTGCCATATGCCGCTTTGAGCGGTATACCACATGTTCCCACGGCGCATTCTTTGTTTGCCGCGCAGTTGCGTGCCAGCCTCGCTCGGATCATAGACGCATAGTTCAAGGATGTTTGCGCCATCACGAACCGAGTCGGTGATGTCTACGGTGAAGGGCAGATACCCTCCCACATGCGTGGCGACCCTCTCGCCGTTTACATAGCAGGCACAAGCATAGTCCACGGCACCAAAATGCAGAAGCAGCCTCCTCTCATGCACAATCTCCTCGAGGACCACCGCCGTACGATACCAGAGCAGTTGTGTGGGCAGAAGCTGCCTGCCAACACCCGAGAGCGCCGCCTCAGGCGAGAAAGGCACCAGTATCTCGCCATCCCACACGGTAGGGGACATGGCAGTGCGCCAGAGATCCTTGGCCTCGCAGCTTTCCACGATGGCATAGTGCCATAGGCCGTTGA
>CACXZL010000207.1 GCA_902772085.1 uncultured Coriobacteriaceae bacterium
GGGAGAGATCGAGGATGAGGATGTAGGTGCCAAGTTCTACAACAGCCCCGATCTGAAATATCCCGAAACCGACTACTGCCTGCCTACGGTCGTACAGGTGGACTCTGACAGCGTGATCAACGCATGGGTCTATTATGAGGATATCGACAGCGGGGAGTCAGGCTACTGTTTCGGCTCCAGCTATCTGGACCGCACCATCGCCCAACCCTACCTGTGTGCTGTACTTCGCAGACTGTTTAAAGCCCTTGGCTATGAGTTGGGACTGTTTGAACTTGAAGATACCCAGTTCAAGTACCTGTTCTTTGTGAATCGTAAGAACACCAGGAAATACAGTGAGATGTTTGCCGGCTGGACGGTAAAGGAATTCCTGGAGGAGGTTGAGAAGCTGACCAACTGCTGTTTCCTGACCGACAATAACAGTATGAAGGTGGGAGTGTTGTTGCGCCACACCTTCTACCTGACCGCCAACCAGTTTACCATTCACAACGTGATCGATGCCTATGAGACAGAGGTAGATATCGACGAACAGAATGCCGACATCTCGACAGCCGATATTATCTACGATTTTCCTGATGACGGAGTGTACAAGCTGATGCGACTGCCTGAATATCTGAAGGACTTTCTGGAATTCCGCCATTATTCGTCGTTGGAGGCCGTACGCCTGGCATTGGAGGCAGAGTCGCCCAATACCAAGATAGTGGCCATCAACGATGCAACGGGCAGGAAATACATCCGTCGCATGGATTCGACAGAATCCGTGGAAGACAATATCAGTTGGATCAATGGCAGGAACTGGCTGAAACTCGGAAAGCTGGAGGAGGTGGATCTGTTTGCCGATCTGAGACGTGGCGAGGAAGGAAACGGTGAGGTTGAGCTAAAGATCATTCCTGCACCCATGGGTGTGACCAGAGCTTACTATACGCAAGACGTTACCGATGAAGGTCAATATGGAGAGATCGACCATCAACACTATGTAGAATATGTGGCCATCCCCGCCGTCACTATCCCCAGTTCCGACTCAGTCACCGTGATTGACGACGAAGAAGAGCCGAAAACTCAGATTCTTTCGTTTCCTGCGTACGCTGCAAACCTTCGGCGCCATGCAACGACGGATTCGGATCGGCTCAACGACCATGCCCTTGCGGTGCAAGGGAGAAGGGACGATCGACAAGCCATCTTCCCCGAGACCGTTGTGGAGTCAGTGTCCCTTGAAAACGACGGTGACATGGCTCCGATCCTGACGTTCGTGTCGGGCAGGGGAGGCGTTGGCAAGACTTCGGTGGTGGCCATCATGGCCGCCATCGCGGCTTCGTGGCATATGCGTGTGGCGCTGTGCGATCTGGACTTGACGTGCGGCAATCTGCATAGCTTCTTTGGGAAAGGAGTCGAGGCCGACCTCGGACGGCTCGTGGAGTCGCAGCCGCTCATAGAGAGGGACATCGCATCATTTGGCTGCGAAGTGCTGGATGGCGTGCGCCTCTGGGGACCGTGCAAGATGCCTGAGACGGCGGAGCTGGTCTATCCACATGCGGGAGAGCTCCTCACCGCGCTTTCCTACCGCGCCGATCTCGTTCTCGTGGACACGTCGACGACATTTACCGATGCCGTCGCCCAGGCCGCCCAGCAGTGCGACCGACTCGTGATCACCGTGGATGAAAGGCCGGGGGCCCAGACGGCTCAGGCGCGGCTCGCATCGTTGGCGGTGCGCCTGGGTGTCGCGCGTACGCGCGTCGTACGCCTGGCAAACCGTTGCAGCCAGCACGGGAAATCCGAGCCACACATAAACAGGACGCAGATGGGGCTTGAGGCGGCGCGGCCAATGCGCGTCCTGGACGGCGGCATGGATGTGTCCGACTGCTTTGCCGAAGGAAGGGTCGATGAGCTCATGAGCCTCGGATCGAAGTTCGTGGAGTCGGCCGCCACCGCCTTGGCAAAGCTCTTGAACGAGCTTGGGTCTCTTCCTGCGGAGGAGGCGGCGCAGCACGCGCTTCAGGCAACGTGGGAGCGATCGCGTTGGAGCTTCGGTAGAAGGCGGGAGGCGATGTAGCGTGTCGGTCCTCGAACGCGTGCGCGAACAAGAACGAATCGCGGACGAAGGTATGGCGACGCACCTCCAGCTCGGAGAGTTGCGCGAGCGTCTCAAAAGGGACCTCGTGGAGAGGCTGGGCCTCTCGATCGTGGTGTCCATGGCCGAAAACGAAGACGTGGCGGCGGCGCGGGACGAATTCTCCATCGCCTGCATGACCATACTCAATACGGAGGCGTACGGAGAGATACCGGCGGAGACCAGACAGGTTCTCATTCGCCAAGTCGTAGACGAGGTGTGCGGCTTGGGGCCCCTGCAGCCGCTTCTGGACGATCCCACCATCACGGAAGTCATGGTCAACGGATGCGACAGGCTCTTCTATGAACGGGATGGCGAGCTCTATCCCGCCGAGAGAGTGTTTGAGACGGCAGACCAGATCATGCTTGTCGTAGATCGCATACTGGCTCCTCTCGGCAGACGACTGGACAGCGCAAACCCGATCGTGAACGCTCGACTGTCGAACGGGGACCGCGTGAACGCCGTGGCGACTCCCGTGGCGATCAATGGGCCTGCCGTGACCATAAGGAAGTTCTCGAATCGCATCTCGAGTCTCGCGCATCTTCAACGTCTTGGCTCGGTGCCTGCGTGGTACGCACAGCTGCTCGCATGGGCGGTGAGGGCGCGCAAGGACATCGCGGTGGCCGGTGGCACCGGTTCGGGCAAGACGACGCTGCTCAACGCGCTGTCTTGCGAGATAGACCGGCGTGAGCGCATCATCACCATAGAGGACTCTGCCGAGCTTCGCTTCGACTCCCACCCGAACGTTGTGCGCCTGGAGTCCCGCGACGCGTCCCTCGAGGGGACGGGCGAGATAACGATCCGAGACCTCGTGAAGAACGCCCTGCGCATGCGCCCCGACCGCATCGTGGTGGGCGAGGTGAGAGGCGCGGAGGCTCTCGACATGATCCAGGCGATGTGCACCGGACACGACGGCTCGCTGACGACGTTGCATGCGGGGACTCCACACGAGGCGGTCTCTCGTCTGGTGCTCATGGCCCGCTTCGGGATGGACTTGCCGACCGACCTCATCGAGAAGCAGATCGCGTCCGCGTTGGACTTCATCCTCATGAGCAGACGCATGCCGGACGGCAGGCGCTACCTCGCCTCGCTGTGCGCCGTAGACGAGTCGGACGCCGGAGGAGTCTCCTTGCGAGAGTGCGTGCGCTTCGACGAGCCAAGCCGCTCCTGGACGATGGTGGAGGAGCCTGACTTCGTGGCACGACTCGTGTGTGAGGGGGCTCTGAGCGAGAAGGAGGTGGAGGCATGGCGATCGTCTTGTGCTTGACGTGCGGCAGCCTCTCTTGGGTGATCGCCTGGCTTCTCCTGGGCGGCGGCGAATACCGTAGGGAGATGATGGCGGCAAGGCTCCACGCAATAGAGAGCCTCCTGCGACGCTGGCTTGCCGCCATGGCAAACGGCGCCCCGATGAGGGCGATGCGTCCGTGGAAGCCCTTCTCGCAAGCGGCGAGAGATCTGTCGTCTGCGCTTAAGGAGCATGGGGTGGTGGTGCATGCGAACGAGGCGGAGGCCATCGTCCTCGTCTCGTTGCCAACAAGCGCTCTACTGGGTCTTCTGCTTTCTCGGTCGGCTGTGGGGGCGCTCATCTTCCCCCTTGGCCTGTGTGCCTTGATGGCCATGCGCCATGCGGCACGTGTGCGCAGACGGACCAAGCGTCTGGCAGAAGAGATGCCCGGCGTATTGCGTACGCTCGCAAATGCCCTCGAATCAGGACAGACGCTCGTGCAGGCATTGGAATACGTGGGACTGCATGAGCGCGGACCTGCGGCCGACTCTTTTTCCCGGACATCGCTGAGGCTGCGTTGCGGCATGTCCGTGGAAGCCGCCCTCGAGGAGTTGACGCACGAGCTTGAAGCTCCGGGCGTAGGGCTCATGGTCACGGCGCTTGCCATATCCCAGAGAACGGGAAGCCCCCTGCGTGATTTGCTGAGGCGAACGGCTGGCTTGGTGGAGCAGCAACGCGAGTTCGAGAGGCTGCTTCGCGTGCGGACCGCCCAGGTGCGGCTGTCGGTTCGTATCGTCTGCGCCATGCCGCTGGCTATGGTATGCCTGCTCTCGTTGATATCGCCCGACTTCAGGCAAGGCGCGCTCTCGTCTGCTGGAATGGTCTGCCTTCTGCTTGCGGCGACGATGGACGCTCTCGCCCTTTTGCTTATCCGAAAGATCATGGGTGGTGTGCTGTGATGCAGGTTATGGAGCTGGTGCTCACGATGGTGGTGGCGTCTTCGGCATTCTTCCTGTCCTATTGCCTGTGTGGGACCGACATGCATCGCCTCCTGCGACTGACGAAGGGGATACGGAGCTCTGTGGGCACGTATGGATCTCGATGGGCGAGGCGTCGCGAGAGAAGGCTGCCGATTCGCGAGCGACGCTCGAGGGTCCTACACGACATGCCGACGTTCCTAGACGTCGTGACGCTTGGGCTGTCTGCGGGGCTGTCGTTCGATGCTTCGCTCGAGCT
>CACXZL010000208.1 GCA_902772085.1 uncultured Coriobacteriaceae bacterium
TCATGACTGCTGCTGCAGGCGCAGGACATCCCGGCGGATGCTATCCTCTCACGCAGGCGGAGGCCGAGACGCTTCATCACGCCACGCTGCCACACAACCTCTACATAGCCGACGCGAGCCTCTTCCCGCGCGCCATGGGCAACCCTCCCATCCTCACGATCATGGCCCTCGCAAAGAAGGTCGCGCGCAAGGCGGCTTCGGTGGCATAGGTCACACATCTGCATGCATGGAGTATGATAGGTACCTACACGAGGAATCTGCGAGGTGACATCCTATGCTGTATCAGCTGATGAACAAGGACAAAGTAGTGGCAACGTTTGAAGAAAGCGAAGAGCTGGACGATTTTTCGTATCGCATGGTCGAGCAGTTTGATTCGTATCTTCCTTATGGCTTCACTTCCATGGACGAATGGATCGACGACCGCCAAATCGCCAAACATCGCACTTCCATACGCAAGCTCATGCAAGAGCTCGGTATGAACAACCGACGTGGTTTCATAAATATGGTACGTTGCGTGTCGCTCACCGATACGTTCTGGATGAAGCGAGCGGATTCAGAACTCGCGTGGCAAGACGTCTCTCTGTACTCAAACATTTTCGACGACGTGGTAGCCCGCATCGCCTTCGATGGCGTGGGCATGTACGGCAGGCAGTTCTCCAGCACGAGTCCCGAGTTCGGCACCTCCGGGTCGTTCGACAAGTGCTGGCTGCGAGAGGATGACGGGCCGCATCTCATAAAGCGCGGCTCCTCCGGCTATGCCAACGCCGGATTCGAGCCCTACTCCGAGAAGCTTTGCTCCGACATCCTTGAGGCCGCCTATGTGGGCCATGTGCCATACACCCTGCGCAACTTCCATGGCAAGCTGGCTTCGGACTGCCCGCTTTTCACCTCTGAGGAGTACGGATTCGTATCTACAGGTCGTATGCTCAAAGGAAGGCTCCGCACCCAGGATGTACTAGATTACCTCTCGAAGCACGGCGGCGATGAACTCTTTCGTGAGATGGTGGTCATGGATGCAGTTTGCGTCAACGTTGACCGACATGCCGGCAACTACGGCTTTCTCGTCCACAATGACACGGGAGAAGTGCTGGGCATGGCACCGCTCTTCGACCAAAACATGGCCTTGCTCCCCTACCTCATGGAGCACGACGACTTGGAAGAATACCTATCGCATCAGGGTCCAAAAATCGGCAGGTCTTTTGTTGGTCTCGCCCGCGCACTCCTCACCAGCGAAATCCGAGCCAAGCTCGTGACGCTCAAGAACTTCACCTACGAGGCTCCCGGCTTCGGCTACCCCGCATGGAAGCTCGAGGTGGCAAACCGCATCAAGGAGCAGCAAATCGACGCCATCCTTGCGTAAGATACGCGTGGTGTCACGGGGGTGTCCGGGGGTGTCGGGGGGACGGAGGCAGTGACACACGTGATGTGTGTCACTGCCTCCGTCCCCCCGACACCCTCCACCCCTGCCAGGCACGTCTGCGCTGAGGCCCGCGCCCAAGCCGACGATGGAGAGGCCCATCGTGAACCCGACGCCCACCATGACCGCCAGGGGGTTCGAGATGCAGAGCACGCCCAGAATCGTGGACAAGATGCCGAGCAAAAGCAGGATGACCCAGCCAGAGGAGCCGGCACCCAAGTTTGAGAGACTCTCCTGTTTGCGAAGGTTGATGGCGCCGATGATGCGCGAGATGCCGCTGACGACGATCCAGATGGCGATGAGGTAGGCGATGAAGACGTCGATCGAGAACCGTGCCACGTAGCTTCCCACCAAGAATATGCCCAGCACGAGAGAGAGGATGGCGCCAGCCAGCGTCCAACCGTTTGCGAGGCCAGCTCTGCGAAGCTCGCTCCACATGATGATGCTTGCAATGCCTTCCATGATCATGGAGACCCCGATGAGCCAGCCGATGGTTGCGTACGTCGCAACGGGCGTAAACATGCAGTACACACCACCTACCGCAAGCAACGCCCCCAATATAATAGTGATGATCTTCATGGCATTCCTTTCTATTTCCTTGCCATATCCCACGTGCTATTTGGCGACTCCATAGCACAAAAATCGCCTTGTACGTTTTACCATGATTAGACATTTTGGTAAAGCCCGATATCAGAACATCATTATTGGAATTGCGGAGACGTGGTGTTTCTTCAACAAGCTCATCGGCATGTGAGCGCCGCCACATCGGAGAGGTATATCATCTCACGCCGACGAAAGACTTTATTTGGAAGAAGATATCTCAATGAATGTATATGATTTCGACGGCACCCTATACGACACCGATTGCTCCATCAGCTTTGGCTTTTGGTGCATGAATCATCACCCGAAGCTCTGGTTTACCTATTTCCCTGGCATTATAATGAGCTTCATCAAATACAAATTGAAGATGATTCCAAACTACCGCCTGCAACGTGAGCTCTTCCGCTATCTCACGCTCATCGACGACTTTGACGAGCAGATCGAGCGATATTGGGACAAGAACGAAAAAAGAATCGCCCCGTGGTACCTAGCGCAGAGAAAGCCAGACGACCTCATCATCAGCGCGTCTCCCATCTGCATCATCGAGCCCATAGCACAGAGGCTCGGCGTACGCGCCGTAGGCACAGACTACAATCGCACGTATGGGGTCTTCTTGGACAACCTCATGTATGCCAAGGAAAAGGTGCGTTACTTTGTAGACCATGGCTTTCCCAAGATCGACAACTTCTACTCTGACTCGCTGGCAGACACTCCCCTCGCCCTTTGTGCAGAGAAAGCCTATCTCGTGACTGACGGCGCCTCCAAGGTGGTCGATTGGCCCGATCTCGATACGGAGACAAAGGCTGTGGTAAAAAGGAAGATTGACACTGGTTGGAACATACATCTGAAGTAGGCAATCATGCATGTCATCGTTTATGACTTTGGAACGAGCAGCCTCAAGACCTGCCTCTTTCACATCGATACGGAAGTCCGCATTGTGGCGCACGCAAGCGCTTTCTACAGCCTGTACATTTTGGACAACGGAGGTGCGGAGCAAGACGTAGAGGAGTGGTGGCAAGCCGTATGCACCACCACCCACGAGCTCTTCCGCAAGACGACCGTATCGCCCGAAGAGGTGGGCGGCCTCGCCTTTTGCACCCAGATGCAAGGCGTGGTGCTCGTAGACGAGGCGGGCAACGCTCTCAGGCGACCCATGAGCTACATGGATCAGCGTGGAACCAGAGAGTTCGACGATTGCATGGGAAAAGGGATCATCAAGGTATCCGGCTGCAGCGCGTACAAGCTCTTGAGAAACCTGGCAGTCAACTATGCCGGATCGGTCAGCGTGAAGGACCCCGTATGGAAATACAAATGGGTCGAGCGAAACGAGCCTGAGGTATTTCAGAAGGTATACAAGTGGCTGGATGTGAGCGATTATTTGGTGTCACGTTGCACGGGCAAGATCGTCCGCACGCCTGACTCGGCCTTTGCCACGTTTCTCTATGACACCCGCAAGGGCAAGGAAGGATGGAACAAGGGCCTCTTGAAGATGTACGGCGTGAGACCGGAGCATCTGCCCGACATCGTCGAGTGCACCGACTTGGTCGGAGGCTTGACCGACGGGGCGGCACACGACCTGGGACTCAAGGCCGGCACTCCCGTCTTTGGCGGCGGAGGTGACACAACCTTCGTAAACATCGGTGCCGGCTGCACAAGGCCAGGCGACACGCATATATACGTCGGCACGTCGGGGTGGGTGTCGACGTACCTGGATTATCAGGCGGTGGACATGAATGCCATGATAACGGGCGTCCTTTCGGCAAGGAGGGGTTTTTTCAACTACTATGCTGAGCTCGAGACCGCCGGCAAGTGCTTCGACTGGGTCATGAGCCATCTCGCTTTGGATGAAATCGGTGTGTACATGAATAAGGTCGAAGTGACCGACGATGTCGAGAGCGCCTATATGAGTCTCTATGACTATCTCTCCTCCGAGGTCGGCAAAGTGCCCCCCGGAGCAAACGGCGTGCTCTTCACCCCGTGGCTGCATGGCAACCGCTGTCCGTTTGAAGACTCGAAGGCTGCGGGAATGTTTTTCAATATTAAGCTCGAGACCGGCAAGCGCGACATGATTCGCGCCGTCCTGGAAGGCATCTGCTATCACCTGCGATGGCTGCTCGAATGCGAGGCGGCCAAGGTCCAGACGTCAGACCCCGTGAGATTCGTCGGTGGTGGCGCGTTGTCGTCGGTGACGTGCCAGATGCTGGCCGACATCACAGGTCGCACGATAGAGACCGTGCGGAACTCGCAGGAGGTCGGAGCGATCGGGGCGGCGTTGGTGGTAGCCGCAGGCATCGAGGGGACCGACGTTCTGGACCTCGCACGACGACTCGTGAAGGTCAGCCACACCTACAGGCCCAATCCCAAGCACAGGGACGTGTACGAGCGCAACTACCAGGTGTTCAAAAAACTCTACAAGACGAATGCCGCAAGCTTCAAGGCACTGAACTCGTAGCGCGGCGTCCAACCAGACAAGGGGACTGGTCACTTGTCTGGTCGATGCGGACAGCGCCAACACTTTCTCCCCCAAAAGACCAGGGGGACGGGTCACTTGTCTGCCCTTCAGCATGCTTGGTTTGCACCGCTCGGCATCGCTTGCCCGCGCGAAAGGAAGACGCATTGGCCAGCATCGATCTGAGTGACATATAATCATAAGGCACGCAATAAAGAAGTACCCGGATGAGCGCAAGCTACCTTTGGGAATCGAGGATGCCATGCTTGCCATTTTTATAAACGTACTTGTCGTTCTGCTCGAAATCTGGGCTCTCGTCGTAGGCATCTCCATCAACGGCGTGCCAGACAACTTCATGTACTACACGCAGTGCTCAAACCTGCTCGGCGCCGTCGCGTGTGCCGCTTGTCTCGTGACGGAGGTCCGCGCGTTGAGAGGCGGGACCGGACCGAGCCGCCTGCTACGCTGGACGAAATACGCCGCGTCGTGCTGCTTGCTCATGACGCTCGTGGTCGTCACCTTCGTGTTTACGCCCATGATCGAGTTCGCAGGACAGCCGGGCTTCTACCTCATGTTTGTCGACGGCGCAAAGCCCGTAACCCACCTCATCGGACCACTCCTCGTGACGGGATCCTACATCGCATTCGAGGCCGACCGTGCGATGACGCTGCGGCAGAGCCTCGTCGGCCTCGTGCCCACAATCGCCTACACGGCCGTCGCCTACCCGGCAAACATCGCACGCCTCTGGGACGGCCCGTATCCTTTCTTTCAGGTCTGGAACATGCCCTTGTGGACGTCGGTGCTCTGGTTCGTCGTGCTGCTGGCGCTGTCGTTCGCCCTGTGCCAAGTGCCCCGTGTCGCCGCACGGGCCCTCGCCCGCACCTAGCCCGCTCGGCTCAGGGATTGAACGCCCTGAACAGTGCATCTACCAGCTCTTTTTTTCGGCCTTATCTCCCTCAACCACCAGGAGAACGTGGCGTTCGGACTTGTCCTTGCTAGTGGATCGTTCCATAAATAACTAGGCGGCATGTGTGGACCTCCCGATGCGAGGACGTCCGGGATGGCGAACATAACGCTCGGCTATTTATGGAACGCTCCGCTAAGAGGGCATGACGCGCTTGCATCTCAGGTAGGCCACGACGCGCGGGGCCCGTCGTCAGCGCGCCCGCATGTGCGTGCCCCCGCCGTGCGCGCCTTTCCGGACGCGCGGATGCCGATTCGGGCGATCGCACGTCCGCTTGTGCACACGGGGCGCCCGCGCGTGTGCAAAGTCGGACACGAGACCGGCAGAATGGCACCGTTTTTGTCCGCTTGTGCACACGGGGCGCCCGCGCGTGTGCAAAGTCGGACACGCGGAGGCCGATTCGGCGATTACGAGTCCGTTTGTGCACACGCTGTCTTATGGCGTGTGCAAAGTCGGACACGTGACCGGAGGAATGGCGCCGTTCTTGTCCGCTTGTGCACACGGGGCGCCCGCGCGTGTGCAAAGTCGGACACGCGGAGGCCGATTCGGCGGACACGAGACCGGCCGTGTCGCGCCGCCCTTGTCCGCTTGTGCACACCACCGAGCGCCCCGTGTGCAAAAGCGGACACGACGACGGGCGAGGGGCCCGGGAGCCTCCGCGCGCTCGAGGGGCCAACGGCCGGCGGGCACGCGCGGCAGGCTGAAACGATCTCTCCGAGCTAACAAGGGCCGCCCGAGCAGCCGCTTCTCTGCGGGGCTGCCCCGGCGGGGTGCTCCACAGATCACTGGGCGGCATGCGCGAGCCTCCCGAGGCGAATCCGCGCCGCACCCGGCGGAGGAGTTCTGGACGTATTCCGAGGCGGGCGCGGGGCGAAGGCGTTCGGGAGGGCGTGCGTAACGCCCAGAAATTGGTGGAACGCCCCACCGTTGGCCCCACCGGTGCTTTGAGCAGGCGTTTCTTGATGACATTGGTTTCGCTGGATGACGTGGGATGACACTGGTCTTTCGCCGAATGTCTCCAATTGTCTCCACCAGCAGAAGTAGACACAAGCCATTTGACCTGCGAAATCTTTGTGCAAGCAGACAAGGGCAGCAGAACCGAGAAAGGAACGCGAAATGACCGCCACGAACACCACGAACGCTGATTGGACCGCCCTGCGGCAGGCCGAGGACATGGCCTACTTCAAGGTCGACCTCCGCTGCCACTCGCCCGAGAGCTACTCGCCCTAGGAGAAGCGCGAGATCTGCAACGAGATGATCTCCACCAGCCTTCTCGTCGATCATCTCTTTCTACTACCATCCGTTCGTCCGGCCCTCGGGCGCCATTCTCCGATAAAGAATCTCGTAAAGAAGTACGCGCTAAGAAACGCTTAACCTTGCGTACGTATGACGAGCGAAATGCGTGTTTACCTGCAGAAACGCGGAACTATGCCAAAATACGCTTTCCCAGCACGGAGGGGACTGTCCCCATTGCCTGAGGACGAAACAAGGCGTTATTTAGAATGGGTTATACTGTAATTGAGGTAAAGGACCCGAGAGAAGGGACAGACACATGGCACTACCGAAGGACTTCATGTGGGGCGGCGCGGTGGCAGCGCATCAGCTGGAGGGCGGATACGACGTGGACGGGCGCGGGCTCTCGGTCTCGGACGTAATGACCGGCGGCTCCAACGGAGTGCCGCGCCAGATCACGGACGGCGTCGTCCCCGGCAAGTACTACCCGAACCACAAGGGCATCGACTTCTACCACACCTATCGCGACGACATCGCGCTCTTCGCAGAGATGGGCTTCAAGTGCTTCCGCACGTCCATCTCCTGGAGCCGCATCTTCCCCGAAGGCGACGAGCTCGAGCCCAACGAGGCCGGGCTCAAGTTCTACGACGACATGTTCGACTGCATGCTCGCGCACGGCATCCAGCCCGTGATCACCCTCAGCCACTTCGAGATGCCCTACGGCCTGTGCAAGAAGTACGGCGGCTGGGCGAACCGCGAGCTCATCGACCTCTTCGTGCGCTACGCCCGCGTGTGCTTCGAGCGCTACCACGAGAAGGTCAAGTGGTGGATGACCTTCAACGAGATCGGCAACCAGTTCAACATAAGCAACCCCATCTTCGGCTGGACCAACTCGGGCGTCGTCTTCACCGAGTTCGACGACCCCGAGAAGATGATGTACCAGTGCGCGCACTACGAGTTCGTGGCCAGCGCGAAGGCTGTCAAGGTGGCGCACGAGATCGACCCCGACCTCATGGTGGGTTGCATGATCGCCTCCGGCCCGACCTACCCGCGCGAGTGCAAACCTGAAGACGTCATCATGGCCGACGACGCCAACCACCACATCTTCTTCTTCGGCGACGTGCAGTGCCGCGGCGCCTATCCCAACTATGCGAAGAAGATGTTCGAGCGCCGAGGCTGGGACCTCGACATCACCGACGACGACCTTGCAGCGCTCGCTGCCGGCCCCGTGGACTACATCGGCTTCAGCTACTACGCCTCGAGCGTGGTTGACTCTTCCGTGGAGGTCGACATCTCCGAGTCCACCAGC
>CACXZL010000209.1:0-1139 GCA_902772085.1 uncultured Coriobacteriaceae bacterium
CTACATTTGTCTTCACAAGCAGATCCGACTGATTGACGCTGAATACAGCTTTATTGAATTTCAGGTCCACATAACGTCCATTGGAAAAACTGGCTGCCAGTGCGAAGAACTCTGTCGAAGGAAGACCATTTATGATCGCATCCTCCAGCACTCCATAATTTGCCAGCCTCGGCAGATAGCAGTAAGTACTCAGATATTCCCAGAGCTTCTTAATGGAAATATCATTGCTTTCCTTCCATAGAAGATCATCCAGGCTCATCTGCAGCAGTGCAGGCGCCCACTTCGTAATGACCTGCTCTTCCTGGATCATCTTCTTGGCTGCTTTCGTAACAATGGAATCACTGCCACCGCTGATGTAGAGGTTTCCATTTGAGTCAAGCGCGTCGGTGTCGCCAGACGCCATCTGGATGGTGATGTCTCCTCCGCGAATCTCGATAGTCGGCGTATAGGCGCTCGATTTGGCCGATGCGTTGATGCCGTCGTCTTTTGCCGAGATCGCGAGCGTGCCATCGTTGATCTGGATATAGGTGGCCTCTATCGCTTCGCCTGCGTTGATGGAGTGCACGCCACCGTCGATCTGCACGGCATTCTGGGCTTGGATACCGTCACCCGTCGCTTGTATGGTACTGCTGCCGCCTGCGATGTACACGTTGCCCTTAGTTACGTCCTCATCGTTTTCTGCATGTATGGCATCCTTGCCAGCCGTGATGGTAAAGGTCCCGTCAGCAACAAGCACGTCATCGTTTGCCTCAATGGCATCGGCCTTGCAGTCTATCTGGTACGTGCCGCCAGTCACTTTGATGTCGTCGTGGCTCGAAATGCCGTTTTGCGTGGAGCTGATCACGAGCGTCCCCAACCCATTGAGCACGAGGTCATCCTTTGAAAACACGACCGCGTCCACATTCGTGTCACCATCCGCCACAAAGGAGCCGGAAACCGAGAGGTTGTTTGTGCTGCCTGCGACCGTCGTGATAAACACCTTGTCGGCAGAGACTACATAAATGGCTGCAGAGTCGGTGTTTTGGATGGTAAGGCCGTCCAAGACGAGCTGCACCTTTGCACTGGAATCTACATTCACCCTGATGGTCACGTCGGTGGCATCGCCGGAAAGCACGTATACGCCTTCCTTGGTGATGTCG
>CACXZL010000209.1:1160-5695 GCA_902772085.1 uncultured Coriobacteriaceae bacterium
TTCGAGATCGCGATCCGTAAAAAACTCAGCCGTGTTCAAGATACCGTCTGATGCACCATTCGTCGTCGAGGCATGCACGGTCTCGGTACTAGCGGTGGATTTGGATTCCGCGGACTGTGATGAGGTGGCGCCCGTCGTAGACGTGGCTCCCCCGCAGCCCACAAGCGTAAGGCACAATGCTCCTGTAAGTATACCAAGGCGGATCTTTCCTGCATACGTTCTCTTCATAGTGAGACACCTCCTAGACAAGCGTTCCATGACGCTGCGTAGAGGATATGCCCCGATACTTTAATTTCACTGAAAGAGCTGACGTCATCCCTTGTTCAACACATGGTTTAAGGGTCTTTAAGTTTCAGCATGATAAAGTGTCTTACCAATGAATCAGTTTCGCAAGGACGCAAACAGTCCTTATGGAAATGGTGCAAAACCCACGAGCTTTTCCGCGCAAGTTTGTTTCCAAGCAGTAATCTGTTTATTCGCGACTTTAAGACAGGACCGACGCGGAATCACGCAGATGCGGAACCGCTCAGACACATTGGACTGTACCATATGCAAAATAACGAAGATATCAAGACGCCAAGAGAAGAGTCCACCAAGCACGTACCCACGCAACCTCGAACCGATGATTCTGAAGCTCAAAAGACAGCTGGTGCAGATCGGGACGACGCTGCCGTCGCAAAACCATCTGCTGCCGACGATGCATCGAGCGCAGAACGACTCAAAGGCACCTCATCAGCAGACGCTCTCGTCGATTCCGATTCGGCGGCGCAGCCCGTCACCGCAGCAAAACCTGCCGCGACGGCAGCGCCGCCCGTATCGGCAACGGCCAAGGCAGCACCAAAGGCAAACGCGAATGCACGAGCAGCACACGCATCCTCCAAAGAAGGCCCCAACGCTTCGGCGGATCCAAACGCAAAGCCGAAGCCCAAGAAGGCCACGCTCGGCAGCTCAGAAAAGACGGCAAAACCTCGTACCACCATGTCGAAAGAGACTGCTGGTACGCAAGACAAGGCAAGCAGCACCTCCATCATGCGGGTAAAGCCGTCGAGCCGCTCTTTGGTAAAACCTTCAGGCAGATCTTCCAGCAAAGCCATTGCGAAGCGGACGAGCAGGCCGAGAGTCAAGGCCAACGGCGGCAGGCCCGCACCCGCAAAGAAGAGGCAGACCGCCCGGGAGCAGTCGGCCAGCTCCCTCCAGAAGCCGGCACCGATGCAAGCTATCACGCGATCCAAGAAGCAGCAGGCGAAGTCTGCGGCAGCCGCTCCCGTAAAGCCCTCTGGGAAGCCTACCGCTGCGGCTGCGCTGCAGATGAAGGGAACAAAACCGTCCGCCAAGCACATCGCGATTCCCAAGCTCCCTGAGCTCAACGACGCCGCCGCAAGCCTTACCGACGTCGCCGCAAGCGCTCGGTCGTTCTGCGAGGAACATAGGGATTTGCCCCAACGCGCAAAAGAAAACGTCCTCGACGTCGTGGACTGGATCCAGGAAAACGCACACACCGTAAAGATTGTCGTACCGATAGGTGTTGCGTTGATATATATCGTCGCGTCGCTGTTCTTCTCATCGCATTACTTGCCGGGAACCACCATAAACGCAGACGATGTCTCTCTCCGGTCTGTGGAAGCGGCAACGGCAATCGCCAAAGACAAAGTCGAAGGGTACTCGTTGAAGGTCTCCGGCGACGGACTCGACTCCACCATCCAAACCTCCGACATCAACCTCTCTTTGGACGAGGGCGCCTATCGTGATGACGCAGCTTCGCATTTGCCGGGATGGCTATGGCTTTTTCGGCTCTTCGGAGAGCGCAGCTACCAAGTTGGCGGTGGCGTTTCGTACGATAAGGAAAAGGTCGATTCCGTCATATCCTCCGCCGTCACGTCCGTAAACGAAAAGGCCACGCCACCAAAAGACGCCTCGATCACCTACGACAAGAAAAAGAGTTCTTTCGTAGCCGTAGACGAGAAGGGTGGCACCGTCATTGAGACTGACTCCGCCATCGCCGCTGTAGAACGGGGCGTCTCGATGCTTCTCGCCCAGGTAGAGCTCGGCGACGCTGAGCTTCAGCAGCCCAAGCTCCATGCGAGCGCTCCAGAGATGGATGGCGCCATCAAGCAGGCAAACGCCCTCTTGGAGCTTAAGCTCCCCCTCTTGGTAAACAACAAGACCATCGAGACGGTCGACAAGAACTTGCTCCAATCTTGGATCACGCTGGACGACACCTACACTCCGCAAGGAGACCTTGACGCCATTACCGCCTGGGCAAAGAAGGACCTTTCCGCAGAGGTCGACACGGTAGGAACGGTACGCACCTTCACGCGTCCAAACGATGGAAAACGTATCGAGGTATACGGCGGCGGCACCTACGGCTGGAACATGAGCAGCGCAGATCTCGGCAAAATCATCTGCGAGCGCCTGAGGGACAAGTCCGACGAACCCATCGAGCTTCCCATGCAGAGCAAGGGCGAGGTCTTTACGCACGGCATGCAAGACTGGGGACCTCGTTTCGTAGACGTCGATCTTGGCGAGCAATACGTGCGGATGTTTGACGAGAACTCAAACGTCATCATGGAGTCTGAATGCGTCTCCGGAAACATGTCAGAAGGCAACGATACGGTCACCGGCGTCTTCTATCTGGAAGACAAGCAGTCGCCCGCGGTGCTCATCGGTCTCGACAATGACGGGGACGGATTGCCCGATTACGAGACCGACGTACAGTATTGGATGCCCTTCTATGGTGGCTACGGCATTCACGATGCCCTGTGGCGCAACAGCTTCGGCGGAGACGCCTTCCAGTACGATGGCAGTCATGGGTGTGTAAACCTACCCTACTATGCAGCGGAGATACTCTACGGCCTCATAAAGGTCGGGGACACCGTGGTAGTCCACTGGTAGACAAGAAGCGCACTTGTGGCACATCGCCCCCATGGACAGCCGAGCTTCTCATCCATGGGGGCGATGTTCATCCATGGGGGGCGATGTTATTTCGCCAGATGGAACGCAAGCGCGCCGATGAGATTTGCTTCGTTGCCAAACTTGCACGTCACAATCTCTGGCTTGCTGAACGGCAAGAAGCCTGCGCCGGGATCAAAGACGCTATCTACCGCATTGGCGATAACCTGCGTGGTCTCCGGACGTGCTGAGATACCACCGCCAATGGCATATCGTTTCAGATCAAGCACGGACTGAAGCCCGAGTATTCCCGTCGCCGCATTGATCGCGAACTCGTCCAAGACCTGTTTTGCATCCGCATCTCCCGCCTCATAAGCATCAAAGAGCATCACGCCATCGGCGCTCTCGATGTCCTTGGCCTTGGCGAACTTCTCCGTAATGGCGCTCGCTGAGATGCGCCCAGTCCACAGCGAGTCCATATTGCCCCAACCAATGCCATTTCGTGCCGCAGAATGATCGGTCAGGAAGAGCGAAAGCTCGCCTGCACCACCGGTGGCGCCCATCCAAACCTGATTGTCTATCACGATGCCGCCACCGATACCTGTGCCCAGCACCAGAACGCAGCCATTGCTCACGTCCTCCAAGGCACCATGCCAGTTCTCCGCGCTTGCCGCGCACTTACCGTCATTCGCAATGGTACACGCTTTGCCAAACACCTCGCCATACTTTTGCGCAGCTGGGTACTCATGGACCCAGCGAAATGCGCCACCGGTATGGGCTATGCCTGTAGCCGTCTCAATGCGACCGGGCATGGAAATCGCCACGCCCTCGTAGTCATACGCTACTACCGCATCGCGCACATCGGCAAGCGCTTCAAGCGTGCCGGCCTCGTCCTTGGTCGCAGCTGGCACTTTACCGCGCTCTATGAATTGCGCATCGGCATCCATGATTGCATACTTTATAAAAGTTCCGCCAATGTCCAAAACGAGATACTGCACCGCCATGGCTGTATTCCTTCCTTCGGATTCCGTCAAAAGAGCCAAAAACATCCTTACGTATCAGTATAGCCCAGATGAGCCGATTGAGGTTTGCTGGCCCTTATTGACAAGCGATAGCATGAGTAGATGACGTGTGGCGGGCACAACGCGCGCACGTTCGTCTGCGCGTACACCAGCGACCCACACCACGTTGTCCCGAAGTCCGACATGCACCACCGCCACCCGCGATCGATCCGCCGCCGGAACCTTTGCGTCGTTCAGCAAATCCGACAAGAGCTTGGACTGACCATGCATACCCAAGGGACAGAGGATCTCACCTCGCTGAGGTGCATCTACCCATAGGCGCCCACCTGCTATAGGATCTATGCCACACGCGACGCAATCGAGCAGCACTGACTCGTCCATCCACTCGACACCGTGAGAACGTGCGAGCGACACGACGTCAACGTCTGGCCCCACACTCCGCAGCTCGGCTTTCAGCATGCGCCCGTCTCCAAGCGTCACCGATCCAGGCACATCGAGCCAAAGGCCGTCAAGCCCTTCCTCGTCGCGATACGCACGCACAAAGAGCAGCCCATACTCCACCCTTGCGTCCACACCCAAGGGCAATGCCACAGAGCCATGGCCTACAGCGACCACGCGCAATAC
>CACXZL010000210.1 GCA_902772085.1 uncultured Coriobacteriaceae bacterium
CCAGCATATTATCGACGAAATCGGGCGTGTCTGGTATGGAAAACTTGGCAATCCCGTATCGCAAACAATTGCGCAGGAGATTTTAGAATCCGATGACCCCTGCATTCTTCTTATTCACAGCGGCGGTCAAGATCGATACTGGGCCCACATCGACGCTATACAGCGAAACGAGCCAAAGCTGAACGAGGTGCCTTCTTACTACAGAAACATGGCCGAGAAGTTCAAATGCTGGTTCAAGGTAACGGAATTCACGAAGGCCGACCAGAACGTTATGTCGAATTGCACAGTTGTCTCGTCAGGAAAACGGCTCACCGATGCTTCCAGACACAGCATGAGTCCATATTTCATTATCGAATACACGGGAGGCATTTGATGTCAGGGTGGATTACTGAGAGAGCTGATGCGTATTGCGATTCGGTTCGAGACGGTACCCACGATTCGCCGAAGCCAGTCGAACGTGGACATAGGCTGATAACCTCGAAACACATAGCAAACGAAACACTGAACTTTGCAGGGGCTAACTGCATCAGCGATGAAGATTACGAAGCAATCAACCAGCGAAGCAAAGTCGACATCGGGGATTTGCTCTTCAGCATGATAGGGACAGTTGGCCGTGTTTACCGTGTCGACGATGAACCAGATTACGCAATCAAAAACATGAGGCTTTTCAAGATAGGCGACGAGCTTAAGAGCAAATACCTTTTCTATTACATGCAAACCCCACAGCGAGGCAATACATCGAGGGCTGCCTGGCAGGTAGTACGCAGAAGTTCATGAGTCTCACCAGCCTGCGTGCTTTCCCCATCGTTTATCCAGATGACCATGCGACGATGGCCGCAATCGTTGAGGCTCTCGACACGATAACGTGGAAATTCCGAATCAATCAACGAACAAATGATTATTTGGAGTCGTTGATTGAAGCCATGTTGGCAAGAGTGCTCGCTGATGAGAATGCCACGGAAGTGTCCCTCGGCGATTATTTATACATCAAAGGACGAATCGGCTGGAAGGGGCTAAAGAAGAGCGAATATCTTCCCACCTCCGATTATCGGATCATCAACGGAGAAAGCCTTACTCTATCTGGTATCAACTGGGAAAAGGCAGGATTCATCTCGAAGGAACGTTATGATGAGTCACCGGAAATCATGCTTGAGATTGGCGACATTCTGCTTTCTAAAGATGGGACCATTGGAAAGATTGGCTATGTAGACGATCTTGAAAAGCCTACTTCAGTTGCATCCGGCATCTTTGTAATAAGAAACACAAGGCAAGAAGAACTCTCAACCCATTTCATCTATTACCTGCTCAAGTCGCACATGTTCAAGGCTTTTGTTGCAGGAAGAACTGAAGGAAGTGTCATACCGCATCTATATCAAAAGGATTTCGTCGAATTCGTTTTCCCGCTTCCAGATGCAACCACGATGAAGCGTTTTGACGATGTAACACGCCCTATGTTCGAGCAAGTAATTGCCAACACAAGGGAAAACAAAATGCTTGCGGAACTGCGCGATGCCCTTCTTCCAAAGCTAATGTCTGGCGAGATTGACGTGTCCGGAATCGAGCTACCTACGCAGCTAAATAATCATTTGAACGTGCAGTAGGAGCATTCTGCATGAATGCAAACGACAGTAAAGAGGCGCGTCTCCGTAATTCGCTTGATATCGAGGCTGAACAGCTCGATTTCCTCCGCACAGGCTTTAGGAGCGAGGAATGCGCTCTGATTCCCGAAGACGAGGAGACAGAAGCGATTCTCAGCATCGTACTGGATGAAGCTGGATGGGAAGACCACTCAGGTAAGGACGTGCCACCACCCGACTTCGTCAATCATGGACAGCACATTATGCTGGAAGCCATGCGAGTCGACGACCACGAGAGACCAGGCGACAACAAGGGTATCGTCAACCCGTTGAAAGCTCATGAAAGCGAAATCATCAGGCAGTACGAACACGAGTTTCGCGAGATGCTGGACATGGCGGTTGATGATGCCAGGCTGACTATAATCGGCAAAACGGATCTTCCAACAGAAGAGGACCATGGCTACGGCATGTATCTCGACGGATTCAGGCGCATCGTCGGAAAGCATGCTCGCCATGCCGAAAACTATCGAGGCAATTACCCAGGCTACAAACTGGTCTTCTACGTCTTCGACGAATCAACCGGATATCTGGAGAGCACCGTACCGATTAAGGGCGAAATCCATGAGGGGAACCGTTTGCGGGGGCGACCGCACTGCTTCTTCGCCGACGCCGCGTTTCTCAACGTCATCAGGAGCTCCAATGCAGACTACTTCATCTGACGAACTCCCTTCAAGCACGAGCACCTATTTGCAGAGGGACTTAAGCTGCCAGAAACAGTTGTATACGACGTTGCAAGGATGAACGTCCCCGACATCCACTATGACAGAGACCGCATGGTGAGCATGGAGGTCTAGCGACAACGCACTTTGTGACGGCCTGAGACAATGCCCGCATCAACAATGGTGCGGGCTTCTTGCGTTTGCCCGCCTGAGACGAAAGGCTGAGCAAATGGCAGGTGATAACCATGGCGCAGAGACGACGCAAGAGCAGGAAGCCGCGCAGGAGCTCGGGGCAAGCGTGCAGCGCAAGAGCAGCCACAGGTAAGCGACGCCGAAGCGAGAAGTAGTTTGTGACGGACGCATCGAAGTACATGCGTTGCGAGCCAATCCATTGCGCTCCTTGCCACGACGCGTACGTGCCGTCTGGAAGCGCCGTCGCAAATGTGTCCTCGCGGGATTCGAGCTTGTTGCCATCCACGTCGGTCACCGTTACCTTCCACGAGTTATTGCCGGCGCGCCCGGCCTGACGACAACTGCACGCACTTCTTGAACCCGCAGTGGACAATCATTTGTATCTTTGCTATATATGTTTGCTATATGGTGTAGCACTATGAAGCGAGGTGGCGCTCATGAGGTCGACGGCAACGTCACAGCTTAACGTACGCATGAATACCGAGCTAAGGGCTGCGGGTGATGCGGTGCTCGAGCGAATGGGAGTCACGCCGGCGGAGGTCGTGCGTGCGCTATGGGCAAAGATCGCGAGAGGTGCCCAAGACTGCGAGCAGGCGCTCTCGACGCTCGCCGATCAGGAGGAAACAGCTGCTTCCTCACGCGGTGACGAGTTCATTGCGCAAATAGAGAGCTTGCATGACGAGCTGTTTGCGCTTGCGAAGGCGTCGCGCGCGTCCTACGTCGCCCCAACGGATGAGGAGCTGGACGAAATGCTCTACGACGAGTGGCTGGAGAACGATGGGCAGGCGGTGGTCTCATGAGCGCCGGCAAGCCGATCGTGCTTATTGACACATGCATATGGCTCGATCTATTCCTCCTCGATCGTCCGGGCAGGAAAGATGCCCAAGCGCTTATACGCTACGCACTCAATGACGACATTCCTCTGGCATACGCCTCGCACAGCGCGCTTGACGTCTATGCCAAGGCAGGTATTTGCGCAAAGAGGTTCTTTCGAGAATCGGGACAGCTTACCGACGCACAGGCTCGGGTAGCCAGGACGTTCGCGTGGGATTGTGCGGCGCGGATGCGTGAGGTGGCAACACCGGTACCCGCCGATGTATCCGACTTCTACTTTGCCGAGAAGTTTCGGCCCTTGCACGGAGATTTTGAGGGTAATCTGGTCTTGGCCGCGTGCAGTCGCGCAAAGGCAAATTATCTCGTCACGACCGACAAGTGTCTCCTTCGCCATGCGGACATCTCGGCAAAGGTGCCGACAGAGATGCTTTCACTGCTCAAGTCGGGTCTCGCGCGCGGCAACGATGCCGAGGAGCCCATGCAAGACTCAGCACACTATCTGCGCCGATGGCTTACGAGCACGCATGCTTGTCTATAGCGCCAGAAGGTCTCTGTATATCGCCTCGTCCTCTTGGGAAAACACGTTGAAGACCGCAGTCATGTCTGCTCCGCCGAAGTGGAACAGGAGACGGGTTTTTCGTTCCAGCATCGTGGCACCTCCCGTCCCACAGCTTTGAAACAAAAACCCGTCCCACGTCCCCCGTTCCACACCCGTTCCGGAAACTTTTAGAATATCGCTTGACTTAAACCATGGTTTAAGATGCAAACTCATCTCAAGTGGACGTGACAAGCGTTTAAACCGACGGGAGAGTTATGAATCAACGCAAAGACGTACATACGCACGTGACGATGCGTTCGTTTGTAAAACTCGGCACCCTCACCGGAGGCGCTGCCATGCTTGCGGGCCTTGCGGCTTGCGGTGGACATGCATCTTCTTCCGAATCCTCTAGCCAGGTGGCCAGTCCGAGTGCGAGCGCTTCGACTTCCGACCCGCAGGGCTCGTCCCTCGCGACATCTTCCGCCGCACAGGGGACCGCTCCTGCGGTCTACTTCGCCCGAGCGGTACAGGCCGACGCATGCCAAGCCGTGCTCACCGCCCAGCCAAACATGCTGTTTGTGAATGTGATGAACAACCTCTCGGTCGACTGCGACTGCGACAGCAATCCCGCACCTCCAAAGATGGCAGACATCGGCATTCTG
>CACXZL010000211.1:0-4494 GCA_902772085.1 uncultured Coriobacteriaceae bacterium
ACGCGTAGGTGTCCATCACCGACTCGGTGCCGGAGCGGTACGCGACCACGCGCTCGCGCTGCGGGTCGCAGACCCAGCACTCCCTCACGCCGGCCTCGCGGTAGAGGTTGAGCTTTGAGACGTAGTCCATCTCTGGGTTGGAAGGCGAGACGACCTCGACCACGAAGTCGGGGGCGCCCTCGCAGCCGCGGTCGGAGAGCTTGTCCCTGTCGCACACGACCGAGACGTCCGGCTCCACGAACGTGGCGTCGTCGGCGAACAGGTTCACCGCGAAGGGCGCGGGGTAGACCTTGCACGGCCAGCCGCGGGAGTCGATGTGATGTTTAATCCGCGCGCTGAGACCCGTTTGGGACGGAAAGTGTACACTGCGGGAGGGTACCTGGAGTGTGCACGGCAGGGATCCTTTCGGAGCAACAGTGTACACGGCATGACTTTCGTGCGTGCGGGGGAAGGTGTTCCGCCTCGGCCGCGAGGGGTTCCAGCGGCACGTCGCAGCAGCTCATGGTCGCCCTTGTTACTCTGCGCGAGCCTCCAGCAGCGAATGCATGTCTTTCGGCGTCAAGGCGGCCACCGTGGCCTTGCCCAGCAAGCCCTTGTCGCTCGTGATCAGGTAGTCGGCCTTGGCTCGCTCTGCCGCCGCAAGAATGAAGTTATCCTCAAGATCGTGGCTGAAGCGATAGTACTTGCGCGCGAGCCATACATTTGACTCGTCGTGGCCCACCGCCGTGCTGATCTCGCAGAGGTTGTGTATGCATCCCATCGCTATCTCCTGTATGGCGAGCGCGTCTGTCTCCGACTCCTCGCCTCTCTCCGCGAGAACCTGCCTTTTGTAATATTGGCAGATTTGGAAGTAGACGTCGGGCAAAACGCGCGCGGAGTAGAGGAGCCAATGCCCCTGCGTGACGGCGAGCGTCAGCAATGCTCGCGTGGCTTATGCGTGCGGATGTGCTCGTCCACAAGAACGTTTGTGTCGAGCAGGAGTCTGAGCCGCGCCGTGCCCATCACTGCCCCTTTGGGAAGAGGCGGTCGAAACGCGCCTGGTCCATCTCTTCCTCAGATATGACGACATCATTCCCATAGCGTAGTCCCAAACGCGATAATACGTACGTTCAACTGCGCGTTTGCAGTGGCTATAGCATCCTGTTCCACCCTGTCCCAAAGCGATGTCAGGGAATCGTCAGTTTCACCAATGTGCCACCGCCGTCGCGAGGCTGGATGGCCATGCTGCCTCCGCACATCATCTCCAGTCTCTGCTGGATGTTTGAAAGTGCGGCATGCGGCTTACTCTCGGCTGAGGGGTCAAAGCCCGGACCGGTATCTTCCACGATGATCTCAGCGCCTGCCGCTGTGTGGCGCGTGCCGATGAAGATGCGCAGCGGGCCAAAATAGGGGTTCATGCCGTGCTTCACTGCGTTCTCCACAATGGGCTGGAGGGTCAGCGGTGGCAGGCGAAAGTGGGTGAAGGGCGTGTCGTACTCCACGACGAGCATGTCGTCATAAAGCGCCTGCTCCACGGCCAGATACGCGCGGGTATGCTCCAGCTCCGTGGAAAAGGGAACGTTGCGGTCGCTGACGACGGCGTTGAAGTTCCTGCGGAGGTAGTTGGTGAAGTCCATCGTGATCTGCTGGGCCTTTTTGGGGTCGAGGCTGCAAAGGCTGTGGATGCTCATCAGGGTGTTGTAGATGAAATGAGGTCGCATTTGCAGCACCATGATGCTGGCGCGCTCATGAGCGATCTCACGTTGCTGCAGGCTGATTTCTGCTGCTGTCTGACGATTTCTTGTTGGCGGCTGCGATCTTGTTCGATTTGGTCGGACAGTATGAGGCTGTACATGACCAGCGCAGAGAGAAGGTAGCTGAAGTCAATGAGCGGGAAGACGTCGAAAAACAGCTGCGCCGTCAGCGCCACCACGATTGGAAGCAGGGCGATGAGGAAGGCGAAGAAGACCTTGCGAGAAAGCCGTCTTCGATACCTTACCGTTCCCACGAGCGTAAGCAGCTGGATCGCGATCATCGGCAAGACGATGAGCGGGTACAAAGGGCCGCGGAAATACTCGTTTTGCGGCGTGACGTAGAAGAAGCCCTCGGAGAACGGAGCGCTCACAAGCACGAGAAGCAAGACGGCACACAAGCCGAGCGCGATGTGCAGGAGCCTGCTCGTGCGTAGGTTCTCACCACAGTGATACAGCAGAAAAGCAGTCGACATAGGCAGCAAGAGCGCGAGCAGCATGGTTTCCAGAAGCAGAAGGAACACAAACGCCAATCTCGAGGCGTTATACTGCTGAAGGATTACCTCAACGATGCCGGAAAGGCAGCAGAGCATAAGAATGACGAAATAGCCCAGGAAAAAATGCCTACTCCAGCGGTCGAATCTGGGGAGGATTGCGACGAACCACAGTCCCATCGCGCTCAACAGCAGCGCCGCGCCAAATATGGAGAAGTCAAGGGATTCGATCCAGCTATTCATTCATCCTCACCTCTCACGGAGAACGGAAAGCGCAGCTTCTTGAGCTGCTTGCGGACGCCCTCTGGGGTCAAAGGTTTGACCATGAAGCCGTGGGCATCGGTGTCCCATGCATCGAGGGCGTAGTCAGGATATGCGGTCAAGTAGATGACCTTTGTGCAAGGATTGATGTCAAGAAGTGCGCGGCAGAGGTCAAAGCCGCTGGCCGTTCCGAGCTCGATATCCAGAATGGCAAGGTCGGTCCGGCTCACCTTCGCGTATCTGATTGCCTCTTGCGGCCAGTTGAAGCCCGCGATCGCAGCGGTCGGCACGACCTTCTCCAAGACCAGCAGGCTGTAGGAGAGGACGGCCTTGTTGTCGTCCACCACGATGATGCTTGGCGATTCGTCGCTCTTTGAGGCGGCGGAGAGTAGCGTGCCGACGTCCACGTCGAGAACCCTGGCGAGGCGGGTGATCATGGCGGCGTCTGGCAGGCGGCTGCCGCTCTCCCATTTCGAGATCGTGGCCTTGTTGACAAACATAAGGTTTGCAAGCTGAATCTGCGTGAGGCCCCTCTGTGTCCTCAGTTTCTTCAATGCGTTCGCAAACAGGGTTTTCATGGTATCGATTCGCCCCTTCCTCATTACTTGATAATCCAGCGCAGACACGAAAGCAAGCATGATGCGAAAAAAGAAGTTGGCGTTCTGGCAACTCTCATTGAACGTCATGGGGAAATATGGGATAAGTAAGTCGACTCTGCTGGTGAAACAACGAGAAGCTCATGTTGTCAAATCCCAAGGGAGGATTGGGCGCTCGTGAGAGAGGAAGACGATGAGCGAAAACAAGCGGATTCTCGACGATGTCTATAATGCGTCCCTGGCTGTCAGGTGCATCAACGGTACCTTTGTGGGCAAGAGGGAGGGGGACGTCGTCGCCTACAAGGGCATTCCGTTTGTCGGGCAGCAGCCGGTAGGCGACCTGCGCTGGAAAGCGCCGGTGGACGTCGTGCCAAGCGACGGCGTCTACGAAGCCTATCACTATGGGAAAGCTCCCGTCCAGGCGCCGGGCGATCCTGCCATCGACTATGGCATGGGTGAGGACTGCCTTTACCTAAATATCTGGAAGGCCGACAAGGCGACCTCCGAAAAGAAGCCGGTAATGGTATGGATCTACGGCGGCGGCTTCGAGGTGGGCGGCACGACTGATCCGCAGTACGACGGACACAACCTCGTGAACGAGAACCAAGACATCATCCTCGTCAGCATTTCGTACCGTGTCAGCTTCTTTGGCTTCATGCATCTGTCCCATCTGGCAGACGGCAAGGACTACCAGGACGCACCGAATCTGGGCCTCATGGATCAGATAATGGCATTGAAGTGGATTCATGAAAACATTGAGGGTTTTGGCGGCGATCCCGAGAACGTGACCATCTGGGGCGAGTCTGCCGGCGGTGCCAGCGCCACCCTGCTTCCGCTCGTCAAGGGCACGCATCAGTATTTCAAGCGCGTCATCTCGCAGAGCGGCTCTCCCACTCAAACAAGAACTCCGGAGCAGGCCATAGCATGCACAAACAAGCTCATGGATGCGCTCGGCTGCAAGACCGTCGGCGACCTCAAGGAGCTCAGCGCCGAAGAGATAACTGCTGCATGGACGGACTTGTACGGGTTTTATCAGGTGGTTGGCCTGCGTACGTTCCCAGAGAGGGATGGCGACTTCCTCCCCCTAAACACGTGGGAGGCATACGCGCATGGTGCCGCCAACGACATCGAAATCCTTCAAGGCTGCAACAAGGACGAGATGAACACGTTCCTAGGCGTCCTCGGAGAGCAGCATTGGAACGCGTGGGCCAACGAGCGCAAGGCGGAGAAGCTGGCTGCGCTGACCGACGAGGAGAAAGGGCTGGTGGAGAGCTACTGCTACGACATCGAGGGAGCAAGTTACGAATCCACCGTCCGTCTCTTCAGCCAGATTATGTTTATCGCGCCGCAAATCAGGCTGTCGGAGGAGCATACCAAGGGAGGCGGCAAGTCCTACACCTATTACTTCACGCC
>CACXZL010000211.1:4506-5359 GCA_902772085.1 uncultured Coriobacteriaceae bacterium
CCCGCCGCGTCGCACTCGGCGACGTTGGCGTTTTCAGTGGAGGTGCCGGCGGTGTTTGACCATCCGGAGATACAGGACTTCTCGGGAAGGGCGTTTGACGAGACCTTCTCGAAGACCATGCGCAAGATGTGGGTGCAGTTCGCCAAGTGTGGAAATCCGTCACTTACCGCAGACGTCTCTCCCGACGGCAAGGCGCACGAGTGGCCGCTCTACGACCTGGAAGAAAGGAACGTGATGGTCCTCGACGAGTACGACATCCATCCGGAAGGGGAGGCCGGCCTCGGGATTGTCGATTGGGACAGGACCTATTTCCTGACCGGATACTACATGCCGTAACGCATGTGGGCGAGACGGGTTGTTGCACGGTGCGGAAAGGGTAAACGGATTCGTATTGCAGGTTTTTCACGAAGGAGGATGTGTGGTATGAAGAAAAAATGGGTTGCTGCATTGCTGGCGGTGCCGTTCGCGGCGTTGATGGTTCTTGTGGCTGGTTGCTCGTCGAGGCAGACGGGCAACAGTACGGCAGGTGGCTCGAGCTCCGAGAGCGCTTCCGAGTCGGTGTCCAGCTCGGCTTCGGCGTCAGACTCAGCAGCTGCAAGCGCGGGCGGAGCGCCCGACTACGCCCAGAAGTCCAGCTGGTACAAAATCCCTGAGGTTACCAAGGACGTAGACACGTTTTTCATTTACGCGACGGTGTATATGGGCGAAAACGAGGGCGATCCCGACTACGCGACGCTCGACAATGACGAGATGCTTGCGGGCGTAGAGGTCGAGCACGCGATGAAGATGAGCGCGTTTGAGGACTCCACGAACTTGTTTGTCCCATATTATCGCCAATGCAGCATGAAGGCTG
>CACXZL010000212.1 GCA_902772085.1 uncultured Coriobacteriaceae bacterium
CTTCGATAGGCGCGCCGCCTCTTCTTTGGACATGGTAAGTAATCTTTTGACATTGTCGTAGTGGTCACTGGGAATCTGATACTTACCGCCGTTTTGGACGAAGTCTGGATATGCATGAAGATGTTTCGCGACTGCACCTAATGAGAAGCGTCCTCCGGCATTCACGAATTTCTGTTGGATGTCGATGCCGTCTCGAATAAGGTCAACCTTTCCATTGTCGTTGACCCAAGACATGTTTGCGTCCTCGCCTATAATTTCGCGCCGTGCGTTGTTTATCCCGACTTCAGCAACCTCGGCGATGAATCCATGCATGCCTTTTGTGCCGCCTCTGTTTCTCGTCACAATTTCAATGTCGATCTGCTCGGCCGTGTCTTTGAGCGTCCTGAGCGCTTGTTCAAGATTCGTGTTTTGTGCTTTAAGCGTGGCAAGCAAGCCGTCTATGCGCAACTGATTGAGATAACCTATCCATGCTGCAATAGCCTGTTCTTGTGTACTTTTCGTCGTATCTATCGTGTCGATGCTCATAAATTATTGCTTTCTTGTGACAAACGCTCGCCAAGCAGCTTTGCTAATGACAGTGTACAGTTGACAAGTGCTGCAAGACTTGCCTGCTCGTTTCGGGATAACCGTGAGATGTTTGCGCCATACCTGCCGAGATTGTCCGCATATGCGTCAGCCAGCTTATCTCTTAGGTCAGAGGTATTCTCGAGCAGTGCGTTTACAGTTGCGCCCATTTCTTTGACTCGTTCAGTGTTCTCTTTGAGAGCAATGAGATTCTTTTGCTTATCCTCAAAGATGCGTCGCTTGTTCTTCTTGAAGAGGACGATGGAGGTGAGCAGCGTAGCGCCTGCGATTCCCCAGTCAACGGGGCCGGCAAGTGCAAGCAATGCATTGCCTGCGGTTATTCCAGATGATGAGGCTAGGTGCGGAAACGGGGCAATAAGTGAGGTTTAGTATGCCAGTGTGTGTCCGCAAGTTCTTGCTTCGTGCGTTACACTTCACACTCCCCACGCCCGTATGCGCTCGACCTCGCTTGCCTCCTCTGGTAATTCGAGTACATAGCTGGCGAGGTAGGGAACTGCAAACATGAGTTGACCACGATGTGGCGCGAGCACGATGCCGCTGCGCATGAGCCGAGCGCGAGCGGGGCTCGCTTGCTTCACGTCTTTGCCGAGGGCGCGTGCGACGTCGGATGAGCGGGCGGTGCGCTGCTCGTCAAGGCATCGCGCCATGGCCATAAGGTAGGCGAGGTCGGAGGGAGGGAGTTCTGCCACCATGGGCCTCAGCGCCCTGCTTGAGTATGCATCCACCGCCCTTTCCACGGCAAACCGCACATCATTTAGACCAACGAGCCGGGAGCTATCATCTCTCCGGCAATTGATGATATCCACGAGGTGGTAGCCAAGAAGCTGGACCATATAAGGGTGGCCGTAGCTCGCCCTTACCAGTTCCGGTATGCACTGCTCAGCGAACTCTATCCCAACTCGTGACATCGTGCCGTCGAACGCAGCGATGACCTCACTGCGATCTAGCAGGCTCAACCTCTCGTGAACAGCACGCCGCATGAAGGTGCAGCCCTCGTAACGAATGACCTCGTCATGAGAGAACGGCAGGCCCGCCACCACGAGAATTGCGTCCATCCCCTTGCGGGACGCCATTTGGAACGCATTGCTAATGGCTGACACATCGTCTTCAGAGAGTTTCTGGATTTCGTCTACTGTGACCATGACGCCTTTGTCCACGTTCGAGCACGTCTCTATGAGCAACAGATCGAGATCGCCTCTCTCGACACGGGTGGTACGTGCGGTCGACACCCCGCCAATGCTACCGCCGGAACCAAGTATACTGACACTCAGCTGCGGGTCTACCGTTCGTGTCTCTTCATCGTGTCCGGCAAGTCGTCGCGCCAAGGTTCGAACAGTATCCTCAGGTCCAAGGTCAATCACGAGCCACCCCTTTCGTTTGGCACGAAGAGAGAGCTGCTCGATAAGGGCAGTCTTGCCGCTACCGCGCGTACCCGTCACGAAGAGGGCGCGGTCCTCGCTTCCCTCGTCGCGAAGGGCTCTTTCGAAGCGACTGAGGATATGCTTCCGTCCAAAGAAGAGTTTCGGCTTTCCACCAAATACCGGACTGAAAGGATTGTTGATCATGTGAAGCGAATGCCTTTCTACTTATTCTATTAATTCTATCAATTCTACTTTTTGCTTGATATTCTACCATCTCCACAAGGACATTGGGACAAGTCTCAATGGCCATCTGTGTACTTCCCACCTCGCGTTATCTGAGGTACACTTATGATTACCATAAACATGGCTGTATTGCGAGGTAAGGAGACGAAATGGCGGCAGACGAAAAGAGAATTTTGCTGGTAGAGGACGAGAAGGCAATCCGTGATGCCGTTGCGGCATATCTTGAGCGCGAGAACTACATTGTGCGTGGCGTCGGTGACGGACAAAGCGCCCTTGAGGAGTTCGAGAAGCACTCGTTCGACTTGGTGATCCTAGACCTCATGCTTCCCAAGCTCTCGGGTGAGCGCGTGTGTCGTACCATCCGCGAGACGTCCAACGTGCCAATCATCATGCTGACTGCAAAGGGCGAGGTGGAAGACCGCATCATCGGTCTCGAGCTCGGTGCGGATGACTATCTCATCAAACCCTTCTCACCGCGCGAGCTCGTGGCCCGCGTACGCGCCCTTCTTCGTCGTGCCCACGCCGAGAGCGAACCACAGCTTGAGGTGCTCGACTTCGGAGATCTTGTCATAGACATTTCCGGTCACAAGGTGACCATAGAGGGAAGTGAAATTGACCTTACCGCTTCGGAGTTCAAGCTGCTCACTACGCTCGCACGTTTCCCGGGTCGCGTGTATACCCGCATGGAGCTTGTAGAGAAGGTCTTGGGATATGACTTCGAAGGCTACGAGCGCACTATAGACAGCCACGTGAAGAACCTGCGCGCCAAGCTAGGTGACGACCCGCGCAATCCTCGCTGGTTGTATACCGTGCATGGCGTTGGCTATCGCTTCGAGTCGCCCGACAAGAGCGACAAGGGCAAGGCGCGCGCACGCGCAAAGTAGAGACAGGTCGAGATGGCTTTTCATGTGAGTCACGGTCCCCGGGAGGAGACCGTTGACTCCAACGTTTCGTCTTACAACACCATCAAACGTCAGCCGCGAAATCCACTTAAGTACAGCACGATCATGACCCTTTCTTTTGCGCTCACGGCAGTTATGACCGCTGTGGTGCTTTCGGTTGTGCTGGCGTTTGTGTGGGAGAAGCAGTTCCAAGTCTACACGCGCGAAAACATGCAGCGCATGGTGCAGCAGATGGCCGATACGCTATCGCAGCAGTATGCAGACGAGCAAGAATGGTCCGAAGACATTCTTCTATACATAGAGACCAGTTCGGAAGCGATGCCAGAAGTTGGCATGCGTCTCGTGGACGCGAGCGGTGCGGTGCTCTACGACAACACCGTAGGGGGACTGGTGGACAATACCTACGGGCGCCAGTACAGAAACCTCGTCTTGCCGCAGCGGCAAGATTCGTATGTGACGGCCGAAGTGCTCTACATACCGCCCGTCGAGTCAAACAAGCTCGGAGCGCAGCAAGAGCAAAAGGTGGTCGGCACCATCACGTTTTGGGCTGTGAACTCGGATGTGTTTTTGACCCAGCGAGATTCGATGTTTCAAACGAGTTCCTACGGTGCCATTGTGACAGCTGCGAGCCTGGCGGTCATCTTTGCCTGCATTATCGGCGTGATTGTGGCAAGGGTGCTTACGAAGCCCATCAAGCGCATTACCACGACGGCATCACAGATTCGAAACGGAGACCTCACGGCGCGTACCGGCATCGAGGGCACTGACGAGATCGGGCGTCTGGGCGAGACCATAGACGACATGGCCACGACGCTGGAGCGCGACATAAAACTCGAGCATCGGCTGACGAGCGACGTGGCCCATGAGCTGCGCACGCCTCTCATGGCCATGCAGGCTACGGTGGAAGCCATGCAGGACGGCGTGCTTCCCGCCGACCAAGACACGCTTGCTACGGTAGCCGTGGAGGTGCGTCGGCTTTCCAGGCTGGTGGATGCCATGCTGCGACTCTCGCGCATGGAAAATGGCAAGACGCCGTGCAAGATGGAGAAATGCGATGTGGTGAAGCTCGCGGAGGACTTGGTCGCCGTGCATAGCCAGCTCTTTCTCGACAACGGTATCGAACTCACCTTTGAAAACAAGACCGGTCATCATTCGTACACGGCTGAGATTGATGAGGACCTTATCCGTGAGGCTATGGTGAACCTTCTGAGCAATGCCATGCGCTACACCAGTGAAGGTGGAAGCGTCACGGTGCGGGTGGAACGCGATCGCAGGAACGTGCTCTTGTCGGTGCAAGATACGGGCATGGGCATTGCGAAGGAAGACATTCCTCGCGTGTTTGCGCGTTTCTGGAGGTCAGATGCCAGCCGCGA
>CACXZL010000213.1 GCA_902772085.1 uncultured Coriobacteriaceae bacterium
GCGGCAATGTAGGCCTTGAAGTGGTCCGTCGCCGTATGGGCAGCGTAGGCCTCCTCGCTCGCGTAGACTTCCCAGAAGACCCAGCGCAGGGGATCGTCAACCAAGCTCGTGGCGTATAGCACGAGCACGCCGGGCTCCTCCGCCACCGAGGTGCGCATGTTTGCAAACACCGCCTCACGGAACTTGTCGAGCTTTTCGGGCAGGATCGTCACGAAGCAACAGCGCGGCGCAGCCGAGCCATCCGTCACGAGAAGCGGCTCGTCCTTCTCAAGCATGAGCTCGGGCTTCACCGACAAGATCTCGCGACTGGTCAACGTGGTCGCCGCCATCTCCACATATGCCTTGAACTGAGCCGACGAGGCGTGCACCTGGTAGGCGCCCTCGCTGGCATACACCTCAAAGACGTAGCACATCGACGGATCGTCGGGCAGATGGGTGGAGTACATGGCCAGCGTGCCCTCCTCGTCGCGTATGGAGGTCACGAGGTTGCTCTCGCCGACGCCGTTGAACTCTTCGAGGTTCGAGAGGCTTCGGCCGAGCTTGAAAAGGCGTGTTTGCAACGTGCTCATGGGTGTTCTCCGTTTCTGTTCAGGCGCTCAAAGGGGACTATCCCTCGTGCGTGCCTACAATGCGCTGGTAGTTACGGGCATAGATGGCCTCCCGCTCCGCGTCCGAGAGGCGCATCGCGTCGATGGCGGCGCCAATCTCCTTGGTGGCACCCGCAGGCAAGATGCCGAGCGGCGCATCCGTACCGAAGACCATATGGTCCACGCCAAAGAAGTCCGCCGCAAGCTCGAGCGCGGGCGTGTTGCCCAGGATAGCCGTATCCGCATAGAAGCACCTGAAGTCGGCCGACTGCTCAGGCGGCAGGATCCGATCAATGCGACCGGCAAAGAAGGGCGCCATGGCCCCAGCATGATGCACGATCACCTTGAGGTCGGGGTGTTCACGAAAAAGCCCCGCCTGCACCATCTGAAGCATTGCCTGAGCGAGCTCGTATTCCCAGCTAAAGACGATGTTGTTGTCGGGCTTGCGCTCGTCAAAGACCGGGTGCAGCCAAGCGGGTACGCCATGCGCCGCGAGCTCGTCAAACAAGGGCCTGAACCCCTCGTCCGCGATGCTCTTGCCCAGCGCGCGGGTAAAAACCTGCACGCCCACCGCATCGGGATCAGGCAACACCTGCTCGCGCACGATACGCACGGCCTCGTCGATGTTGTTCATGGGGACCATGAGCACGCCCGCCTCGAAGAGGTCGCGGTTTTGTCGGACCATCTCCAAGAGCTCCTCGTTTGCACTCCAGCAGAGAGCCGCCGCCTCCTCTGGCCCCACGTAGTCCTCGGGCAGAGCGTTCACATGGCTGATGACCTGACGCGTCACGCCATCCCAATGCTTGCGGCGCTCATCCACGCTCTGGAGCACGGGGTTTGCAAAGAAGGCGTATCGCTCGGGAATGGACGGCTCGATCTCGAGCATCCTCGCGTAGAACTCCTTGGGCAGTACGTGGGCAAACACATCAATCTTTTCCATGCAAGACTCCTCCGCAAGACGCGTGCGAGCTGTTGTTTGCAAAAAGTATGCAACGGAGTGCTCCGACCGCGCAAGGGACAAAGCCCGTGGGCGGTCAAGAAGTTGACGAAAACGCCGGGATGTCCAAGAAGGACCGGATGGGTTGGCGAAAGAAGCCGAGAGCGATTGGCCAACGCCTCTGGTCTCTCGGCACGTCACCCTTTTTTGAGAACGTCGTGTTTCATGTACGAAAATTTCGCGAAGAACCTATGCTTCTTACGTAATTTGGGCATACAATCCCACAAGCGCACTGTACGTACGAGCTAATGATTGGATGGGATATGCGCAAATACAAAATGTTCGATGGCAAACGCCGCATGTTTGATACCGAGCGTTCTACCGAGCTCGGGACGCGTGCCTTCGGCCAGTTCGGCGATCCTGCAGGCTACGAGGAGACGCTGTATCAAAACAAGCAGGGCTTCTATTTCGTTGCCGGCAAGGGCGGAGATGCGTCTCCCTATGCCGCAGGCGAGGACGTTCGTCCCCTCACCGAGGAAGAGGCGGCGGCCTGGCAGGCATAGCAGCTTGACCCTACATCGAGTTTCTCGCAACGAGGGGCACACCGCACGCGAAATGCCGGAGTGTCCCTCGTTGCCATAAACAAGGCCCGTTGTGGGTTTTGTTCACTCAGGGACGAGAGCGCTGTATGTACTATACTAATCCTTCGCGTATTTTTGCATCGCATGCAGTCCGGAGGTCCCATGGACAAGACGTTTGAAGAAGAGCAGCAGCACCTCACCGAGGTCTACGCCACTATCGTGAAGCTGCGTGACGAGCTCACCGAAGAGCTCGAGATACATCAGCAGCAGGCGGAGGAGGATCTCGAGCGCATGAGCGAGGAGCTCCACCCCGACACCTTTGGCGTGGACGCAGACGAGATCATGGAGACGCTCGCCGCCATCGAGACGCTCAACAGCGTCATCGACGCCTACAACCAGCGCCGTGACTACGCGAAGGAGCGCATGCAGCGCGTGCTCGCCCTGCTACGTCAACCCTACTTCGCCAAGGTGCGCCTCAAGCTCATGCCCAACCGTCCAGCGCAGGACATATATATAGGTGCCGTCGGTCTTACGAACGACAGCCTCATGCCGCTCGTCGTGGACTGGCGCAGTCCCGTGGCCGAGACCTACTACAACCAGGAGAACGGCCGCACGTCCTACAAGGTGGACGGGCGCACGAAGCACGTGGACCTTGAGCTGCGTCGTCAGTTCGACATCAAGGCAAACAAGCTCCTCATGTACTTCGACACCACGGTCGCCATCGAGGACTCGCTGCTGCTCGGTGCGCTTCAGCGCCACCACTCCGAGAAGCTGCAGGCCATCACGGCCACGATTCAGCGCGAGCAGAACGAGGTGGTCCGTCACGACGACGTGCCGGTGTTGCTGGTGGCGGGCATCGCGGGCAGCGGCAAGACCTCCGTGCTCCTGCAACGCATCGCGTATCTCTTCTATCAGGAGCGCGACCGCCTCGAACCCCGACAGGTGAGCTTGTTTACGCCAAACGCGGTCTTTGGGAAGTACATCGACTCGGTGCTACCGAGCTTGGGCGAGTCGAACCCGCTCGTCTACACGTGGCGCACCTTCATGGAGACGCAGGAGCTAGCCGGCCGCGACATCGGTGCGGACTCCGATCCCGCGCTGCTCAAGCGGCTCGAAGAGGCCGTGCCTACGCTCGACATCCAAATCGAGGACCTGCGCGACATACGTCTCGACGGCGAGACGCTGCTCAACGCCAAGCAGCTCAAGAGCGCGCTCGACAAGTACGCACGGTATCCTCTCGGGCCGCGCCGCATGGGCTTCGTGCTAGACGAGCTCTATTCCAGGCTAAACCGCCGCTTTGGCGCACTCGCCCACAGCGAAGAGATGCAAGAGGCAACCCTCGCGCTCGACATCGAGGAGCAGGAGGACATCTTTGGCGACATCATAGGCGACGATGCCGACAACGAGCAGAAGATGATCGAGTACACCCGCAAGTACGTGGAGTATCGCTTTGGCAAGGTGCGCGACCTCATCGACTACTGCGACTGGCTGCGCATCGACCGCATAGGCGAGCATGTGCTGGACGGACACTCGCTCAACGCCACCGAATGGCTCTGGCTGTGGCTCCTCATCACGGGCGGCGGCTCCAAGGAGACGCGCTACGTGATGGTGGACGAGGTGCAGGACTACTCCATCTCGCAGCTCATGCTGCTGGCCAAGTTCTATCCCAAGGCGCATTTCCTGCTGCTCGGCGACGAGCATCAGGCCATACGCGAGGGCACGGCCACGTGGGACGAGATCAGGGAGGTCTTTACCAAGTCACACGGCGGCGTGGAGGAATGCTCGTTGCTCACGAGCTATCGCTCGTCTCCTGAGATCACGGAGCTCTTCAGCTCCCTGCTCAGCGCGGAGGAGCGCGGGACCTTGTCGTCCGTGCGCCGTGCGGGCGTGATGCCGCTCGTGAAGGCGTTTGACGACACGGATGCGTATCTTGAGCAGCTCCGCGCGCTCGCCAAAGAAGGACAAGACGCCGATGGGCTCACCGCCATCGTGGCAAACGACACCCGACGGGTCAGCTGGCTCTCCAAGCAGCTCGGCGAGGGCGTTCAAGTGCTCAAGAAGAACGACACGCTGCCCAAGTCAGGCGTCATCCTGCTCGACCTCGCCTTGGCAAAGGGCCTGGAATTCGACCACGTGATCGTAAGCGACGCGCAGAGGGAGGTCTACCCCGACACGCCGCTTGCGCGACGTCGTCTGTACACCGCCATCTCGCGCGCCATGCACCGCGCCTCCGTTCTCGCGCAAGGTGAGCTCACGCCCCTTCTGGACGCATACCTTTCGTAGCCTCGCCTGCCCGAGGGCCTGTTCGACTGGGGGCACCGAAGCGCACCGCATGACGGGCCCGCCCGCCTCCGCAAAGGGCGGGTCCGCTCTTCGTCACTGGCGCCGCGCTGGCAGCACACGAAGAGGGGTTCGCAAAGAGACTCGAGAGTCCCGGTCAGCACCCACACGAGGCCGATGAACACCGAGAAGAGCACGACGAGCGCGAGGGCCCACAGGGCGGCCTCGACGACCCCGCTCATACGACGCCCCGATTGCGCTCCCATACGGGTCCAGCCTCGGGCAGCGCCCGCCCCGGTCGTTGACCAGGCACTCGATGCCGTAGTCGGGGTCCCGCAGAACATACCAGCGGATGATCTTGCCGTCGTAGTGCGGCGCTCGTAATGCAGGTAGCGATGAATAGGGACTTACCGCATGCTGGCGCCGTCGCTTAACGCGGGGTGGCTTCGTATGGCGGCCCCCCGGGAACGCTCGCCGCGACGAGTATGCGCGCCCCGCACCCCAAAATCCGTCCCGTTATTGCATATAATTTCGAATTATTTCATACAATTCCTCGTGTTTTGCGTGAGTGCAAGCAAATAACGGGACGTTTTTTGGGCCCGTTTTCGCGCATACGGCGTTTCGGCCCCCACAAAGCCCGAGGTAGGGGGCAGCGTTTTTCGGTGCCGTATCCACCACGTGCGGAAAGCTGCCCCGTTTCCAGGCCGTCTAGCTGGGGTTTTGCGGGGTCCTTTTGCCACCGGCGGAGCACCGCATCCCTCGCGGCGGCCCACCCTGCAGAAGGTCTCGCAAGACAGCCTGTCTAGCTGGGCAAACTCCCCAGGGCCGTTCTGGGGCCCGTTCGTATGCGCTAGACTCTCGTTGTTGTTCATCTCGACCCCCGTCCTCGGGAGCAGCCGCTGCACGCGCCGCCCCCTTCGTAGGGCGGGGGTTCGGATGTCACGACTATGTCCTGGTAAACCAGTCGCCACACCACAGGCGAAGCCTGTGGGTTTCTTCAGCCACTAAAGGTAGAGTCATCGTCTGCAAGCCGACTCCGCAGGTAGAGAACGTAGGGTATCGGTCTGCTTCTCGGTGTAG
>CACXZL010000214.1 GCA_902772085.1 uncultured Coriobacteriaceae bacterium
GTGCCGTCACTCTTCATCTGGGCGAGCACGTCGTTGATGGCCTTGGTGAGCGCGGGACTGTCCTTGGAAACGGCGATGCCGTACTCCTCACCCGTCGCGATCTTCTCGAGGATGGCGAGGTCGGCGTAGGAGCTCAGGTTCTTCTCCGCCACGGGAAGGTCGATAACGTAGGCATCATACATGCCAGAGACGACGCCGTTCAGACCGGCGGACACCTCAGAGAGCGCCACGGGCTCGGCGACGTTTGGCAGCGACTCCTTGATCCAGTCGTTGCCGGTAGTGCCGGTCTGGCAGGCAATCTTCTTGTCCGCAGCGTTGAGGGTCTCCAAGGTCTCGCTGCTGCCCTTCTTGACGATCACGGCAAGGTTTGAGCTGTAGTAGGGATCGGTGAAGTCGACGGTCTTTGCACGGTCGGGCTGGATGGTGATGCCGGCGATGGCCACGTCGGCCTTGCCGCCCTGCGCGATGGTGGGCAGGAGCGTGTCGAAGTCCTGGCTGGGCAGGAACTCGCAGGTGAGGCCGAGACGATTGGCAACTTCGTTTGCCACGTCGATGTCGAAGCCGATTGGCGCGGTGGAATCGCTCGTGACGTCGATGTATTCAAAGGGCGCAAAGCCAGTCTCGGAGATGCAGGTGAGCTTGCCGTCCTTTACGAGCGTGTAGGTGCCGTCTGCAGAGGCGGTGCTGGCGCTGGAGGTGGAGTCCGCAATGGAGCTGGTGCTCGTGCTTGGGTTGCTACCACCGCAACCTACGAGGGCAAACGACAGCACGCCAATCACGCAGGCGAGCACGGCTACAAACGAGAGCTTCTTTTTCATGATGTCCCTTTCTTTGCAACATGCCGGGACAACTCAATTGCCCCGGCGCACTTCCCAACTAATAATAATCGCAGTCAGTCGAACTCTGCACTACGAGAGCCACTTCTCTACGAGCTGGTCGATGGTGCCGTCCTTCTTGAGCTCGGCAAGAACCTCGTTGAGCTTCTTGGTCAGCGCGGGGTTGTCCTTGGACACCGCGATGCCAAACTCGTCACCGGTGGCGATGGACTCAAAGACCTTAAGGTCGCTATAGGTGCTCTTGATAAGGCCCTCGGCTACGGGGAGGTCGCACACCATGGCATCAAGCGCCTGGGAACCCTCGCCAGCAGAGCGCACACTCAGCATGGCATTGGGCGAGGTCATGTTTACCAGCGTGGCCTTGGGCAGGTTCTCCTTCACCCACGCCTCGCCAGTGGTGCCGTCCTGAGCGCCTACGCGGATGCCCTCCTGGTTGAAGTCCTCGGTGGACTTCGCCGTGGTATCGGCCTTCGTCACGAAGGCGACGTTTGCCGTATAGTACGGATCGGTGAAGTCGATCTCCTGCTTGCGCTCGTCGGTAATGGTGAAGTTTGCAACGCCCACGTCGGCCTTGCCGCCCTGCTTGATGAGAGGAATGATGGCGGAGAAGTCCATCTTGGGGAGCCACTCGGACTCGAGGCCCATCTTTTCCGCGACGGCCTTCATGAGGTCGACCTCGAAGCCCTCGGGCTCGGAAGTCCCCTCCTTGTAGGAGCTGAACGGCGGGCACTCCATGTCGGAGACGCTGATGATCTTGCCGCTCGTTATGAACGTAGGCTCGCTGGAAGCCGCTGACGCAGAGCCGCTCGCCGAGGAGGCGCTGCTCGAATCCACGCTTGAGTTGCTGCTTCCGCCGCAGCCTGCCAGGGCGAAGCATAGCGCCGCAAACACGCATGCGCATATCGCAGCAAAGGTAACCTTCTTCTTCATGCCTTCTTCTTTCCTTTCCCTACATCCGAACAGTACTCGGACACCATAGCCTTAAGCGGAGTATGATTCACCATTCAGAGGATTGTATTCAGATTTCGGTATTGTTAACAAATTCGCTATCTGGACACCGACCGGTCAGTCTGCACGACACGCAAAAGCGCGGCCCTTGTGCTCCTAGAATCCAGCATAGTAGTGGCGCTTCTCCCAGTCGGTGATCGAGGTGCAGTAGTCGTTCCACTCACGGCGCTTCTCGGAGACCAGGAAGTCGCAAATATGGTCTCCAAGAACCTCGCGCATGAGTTTGCTCTCCTCAAAGGCATCGATGGCTTCGCCGAGCGTGCGCGGCAGGTGCTTGCGCCCCATCGCCACCATATGCGCGTCGGTGACGTCTTTGCCCGTGTACTCCACCGGCAGCGGCAGCTCGTCTTCTATGCCCTTGAGGCCCGCTGCGACCGTCGCCGCAAGCGTGAGATACGGATTGGCCGTAGGGTCGGGATTGCGCAGCTCGATGCGGGCGCTGAGGTGCTTGCCGGGCTTGTGGGCGGGGATGCGCACGAGTGCCGAGCGGTTGATGCGTCCCCAGGTGGTATAGACGGGCACCTCGCCGTTTGGCACAAGGCGCTTGTAAGAGTTCACCGTGGGGTTCGTGACCAGCGTGAACTCAGGCGCATAGCGCAAGATGCCCGCGATGTAGTGATGCGCGAGCGTGGAGAGGTGATAGTTCTCGGTCCCCCAAAAGAGGTTTTCGCCATTGTGGTCAAACAAAGACTCGCAAAGGAACATACCCGAACCCGAGCAACCTGCCAGCGGCTTGGGCATGAACGAAGCGAAGAGGTCTTGTTCGTTTGCGACCTGCTTGATGACCAGGCGGGCGGTCATGATGCTGTCTGCGGAGTCGACCGCCTCGCAATAACGCAGGTCAATGCCGTTTTGCGACGGGGCGTTGGAGTGATAGGAGTACTGCACCGGGATGGACATCTTCTCGAGCATGAGCGTCGTGGTACGGCGCAGATCGTGCGCGGAGTCGTAGGGCGTGAGGTCGAAGTAGCCTGCCTCGTCCACCGGCACGGGCTCCTCGCTGTTTCCAAAGTAGAAGTACTCAAGCTTTGGACCGACGTTTGGCACAAACCCCTTCGCGTCAGCCTCTTGTACCACGCGCTTCAAACAAGACCGCGGGTCGCCGCCGAAAGGCTTGCCGGAGGGGGTGCGCACGTCGCAGAAGATGCGCGCCACCCCGCTGTCGCTCGGCCTCCACGGAAGAATCTGAAAGGTCTCCGCATCCGGGAAGGCCAGCATGTCGGACTCTTCCTGCGGTACGAAGCCAGCCACGGACGAGCCGTCAAAGCCTATGCCCTCCTCGAAGGCCTCCTCTAGCTCGGCGGGCGAGATAGAGAATGACTTGAGGTTCCCCAGCACATCGGTAAACCAGAGCCTTACGAAGCGGATGTCGCGCTTCTCCACCGTGCGCAACACAAAGTCCACGTTTCTATCGTTGCTCATACGTCCCTCCACACTCCACGTAATGTAGGCGATTTTCTGCATGTAAGAACATGGCACAATGTTGTTTCGTAGTTGTTTCACCTTTTGTGTTTGGTCGGTTTTGTCACGCATATTTACCAAACCGCTGAAAGGCCATCGCTGATACGAACGCTTGTGCGTGTAGGCCTCTGGGTCGGTCCCGTCACTCAGGGGCGTTGCCGTGTTCTGTGCCGGAGCACCATCCCCGCGCCTCGGCGAATCAGGCGGCGGACGAGCGATGGACGGGCGATGGCCGGGCGGCGGACGCGCGATGGCCAGGCAACAGGCACGCGGCGGACGGGCAGCAGACGGGCGGAGGGCACGCGGCGACCGGAAAGCGGGCACGCGGCGGACGGGCGGCGGTTCCTTTTGCGTGCCTCAACCGACCGCAGAGCGCTGGGACGACTCGTCGGAGACGATCGTGAGACAGTCTTTGTATGCTTGGTCACCCTCGTAGTCGGTGACGGTTGCGATAAGGCGGTTGTTTACCTGAATGTGCCATTGGACGCGCGCAATCTCGTGAATCGGTGCGCCATAGGGCGTGAGAGCACATGTGATGGTCACGATGCCGTTTCCCACCGTCTCGAAGGCAAACAACGCATACGGGTCACCGGACTCGATCGCCTCTGTCTGACCAACGGCAGCACCGTCCTTTGCCGCCTCCTCAGGATTGGAACGTATGAGCGTGGGCTCTATGATGCCCACTTCCGACATTCGCCAGGTCCATTCGGTGTTTTTTGCGTTGTGGTCGTTGGTGTACGGCATGCGGATGGTTATGGAGCTTTTGCCCTCGCTGCAGCCGGCGAGCCCCGTGAGGCCTACAAGCAGCATCGATGCGCTGCTCAGCAGGAACGCGCGGCGAGTCATGCAAAACAAGGCCCCTCCTCAAACAAAATCTCCGGCTTCGCGAAGTCACTCTATCATATTACATATTGCTCACGTGGGTATCCGTGCTTGGCCAGAACGTACGCGCGAAGCAGCTGGAACTTTTCGCGGGCCGATTACCAGGCTTCTGGCGCCTTTGCGTTTGGCGAGGGGAGCTCCTGTCGGAATCTCGTCTGGCGGGCGAGGTTCTGTCGGTTTTCCGTTTGGCGAGGGCCTTGTACTCGGAATTCCGTTTGGCGAGGGAGAATCTGCTGGTTTTCCGTTTGGCGAGACTC
>CACXZL010000215.1 GCA_902772085.1 uncultured Coriobacteriaceae bacterium
GTGGGCTTGGACGACCTCGTAAGTGCGACCGAGGGCCTTTCGGCTGCCCAGGCGAAGGCGCTGCGCGAGATCGTTCGGCTCAACGGTGACGAGCGCATCACTGAAACTGTTCGCGCGTGCTTCTCATCCCATGGCTACCTGCCTGTGGAGACGCCCATACTCGAGGACCGCGGAGTTATCGAGACGGCAGGGCGCATAAGAGACTCGCCCTTCCAGCTATTCGACAAGGACGACCGTCTGCTCATGCTGAGGCCAGACCTCACCCTACCCATCGCCCGTATGGTGGCGTCGCGTTTGGATGGCGACGCGTTGCCTGCGCGCTTGCGCTATGTGGCGCCAGTCGTGCGTGAGCAGGGTGCCCTGCGCGGTCAGCCTCGCCAGTTTACTCAGCTTGGCGTGGAGCTCGTAGGGGGAGAGGGATGTGCCTCGGAAGCAGAGGTGGTCATGTTGCTGGCCGATGCCTTGGCGCGTCTGGGGGTGCCCGACTGGTATGTGGTCTGTGGCTCGGTGGCTCCGCTCAGAGTGCTCATCGATTCCTGTGGGATGGGCGAGGAGTTCTCACGCGAGGTCCTGCAGCTCGTACATGGCTCCGACCTTGTGGGCTTGGACGACCTCGTAAGTGCGACCGAGGGCCTTTCGGCTGCCCAGGCGAAGGCGCTGCGCGAGATCGTTCGGCTCAACGGTGACGAGCGCATCGGTGGAGAGTTGCGCGCCACTGGTCCGACAAGGGCGTCTGCGTTTTGACTTTTCCATTATAAATAGTTTCGACTACTATACGGGACTGGTCTTCAAGGCATACGCTGAGGGTATTGCCGCATCGCTTGCCTCTGGAGGGCACTACGACACCGTGCTCGCAAACCTCGGTCTGCCAAACGTCAGCGCCTGCGGCTTCGCCATGTCGCTCGAGCGTCTGCAGGAGGTGCTGGGCGAGCAAGGGGAATCCGGTGTCGTGACGCCGGGCGTGCGTCTGGCGGATCGCCCGTTGCGCATAGCCGTGCCCAAGGGATCGCTCTTCCCGGATACGCTACGCGTGCTTGAAGCAGCCGGTTTGCCCGTTGAGGGTTTGCGTGATTTGGGACGTAAGCTCATCGTGCGCGAAGAGGACGTGGAGTATATCATTGTGCGGGCACAAGACGCGCCGTCGTTCGTGGCCTTTGGCGGGGCCGACTGTGGCATCTGCGGGCGTGACTCCATCATAGAGGCTGACGTCGATCTTCTGCAGCTCGTGGATCTGCAGTATGGCTGGTGTCGTTTTGTCGTGGCAGAGCCAAAGACGGCGGCTGGCCAGGCGGAGCGTGCCTACGCTTGGCGTGGGACCGTGCGCGTGGCCACCAAGTATCCGCGAATTACCCAGGCCTACTACGACCGCATCGGGCAGCAGGTGGACATCGTTCAGCTGCACGGAAACATCGAGCTCGGGCCGATCGTGGGCATGACCGACAGAATCGTAGACATCACCGCCACCGGTGCGACCCTTGCGCAAAACGACTTGGCCATCGTGGACGATGTGCTCGAATGCACCGCGCGTTTCTTTGCAGGTCCCGCGGCATATCGTTGCGATGCGCGCATACGCGCGTTGGCGAAGCGCCTTGCTGAGGTCGTGCGAGCCGACGAGGCGGAGTAAGAAAGGGTGCAGTCGGTGCGGGCTGCTGATCCCGCACGAGAGGAGTAGAGCATATGAACACTATCACGCTCGACGACGGCAGGCGACTGACTACCGATGACCTGCACCGCTCCGGTGCATTGCCACGCGAGGTGGTGGATGCCGCAACCGTCATTGTGGAAGACGTGCGCGAACGAGGCGACGAAGCGGTGCGTGAGTACTGCATGCGTTTCGACGGCGCTTGTCCGGAGACGTTCCTCGTGCCGCACGACGTTGTGCGGAGCGCGCTCGATATGGTGGACCCGTCCTTCTTGGATGCCCTTGAGCTGGCACACAAGCAGATTCGTGAGTTCCACGAGAGAGAGGTCGAGCAGTCGTGGTTTACGACGCGCGCCGATGGGACGGTTCTGGGCGTTAAGGTCACGCCGATTCCGAGCGTAGCCGTATATGTGCCGGGTGGTCGCGCGCAGTACCCTTCGACGGTGCTCATGGATACGGTGCCGGCTAAGGTTGCTGGTGTGCCACGCGTCATCATGATTACCCCGCCGCAGAAGGACGGCTCGCTCAGCGCCTATACGCTCGCGGCTGCCGCGGTGGCTGGGGTGGACGAGGTGTATGCGGTTGGTGGTGCGCAGGGCATTGGCGCTGCCGCCTACGGTACGGAGTCCATTCCAGCCGTGTCGAAGATCGTCGGCCCGGGAAACGCCTATGTGGCGGCAGCGAAGCGCTACGTCTCAGGCGACGTGGGCATCGATATGGTGGCTGGTCCGTCGGAGGTGTGCGTGCTTGCGGCCGCCACGGCAGATCCTGCGGTGGTCGCTGCCGACCTCATGGCACAAGCCGAGCATGATCCCATGGCCACATGCTATCTCGTGACGTGTGATGCCGAGCTCCCCGCGCGCGTGCTTGCCGCCGTGGAAGCGCTCGTGTCTCAGAGTCCACGCGAGGACATCACGCGGGCGAGTTTGGACGATCATGGCGTGATCGTGGTGGCCGACTCGTTGAAGCTTGCCATCGACGCCGTAAACACCATCGCGCCAGAGCACCTCGAGCTGCACTGTGCCAATGCCTTCGAGCTTCTCGGCTCGATTCAAAACGCCGGAGCGATTTTTGTGGGTCCCTGGTCGTCGGAGCCGCTGGGTGATTACGTGGCAGGGCCAAACCACACGTTGCCCACGGGAGGTACGGCCACGTTCTCAAATCCCTTGGGCGTATACGACTTTGTGAAGCGTTCCAGCGTGATTTCCTATTCCGCCGCAGGTCTTACCATGGATGGTCCAGCCGTGCAGACGCTTGCCCAGGCCGAGGGACTCTGGGCGCACGCTCTTTCCGTGGGCATGCGTCGCAAGCTGCTGGAAGAGGGTGGCGAGCGCTTCGCTGATCCGCTTGCTGCTTGCACGGATGCCATGGCGTGTGCGTGGCCCGCGCGGCTGAGCGAGCCGGGCGTGCCCAAGCTGTAGAAAGCTGCGCGTACAAAACCCACGGCGGGGCAGGCAACTGAGCGTACTGGCCTGCCGTGGGCTACCATTCCGACACCCATAGCCCGAGCTGTGTCGGTGCAGTATCGCAGCGCAGCGAGGGCTGTCTGAGTGCGGTGCGTTTGGTGACGGGTGTCTGAGCGGTAGCCGCTGTGACCTTTGTGATGCGGCGACAAGAGAACTGCCATGTACGTTTGCGGAGAGCATGCTAGAATGGGAACTTCTGAGAGCGCTACCCAGACAGGAGAAGGCATGCCGTTACCAGATGTGGACGTCCGTGTGCGTCCTGCGCTTGCGGGCTTCGAGCCATATGACCCGGCCTTTTCGCCTTGCAAGGTCAATCTATCCGCCAATGAAAACACCCACGCGCTGCCGCGGGCCGTACGCGAGGGTATTGCAGCCGCGCTGGTACGGACGCCCCTGAACCGCTACCCCGACCCTTTGGCCAACGAGCTTCGTGACGAGCTTGCCGCCTGGCATGGTGTCGCACGCGAGAACGTGATGGTGGGCAACGGCGGTGACGAGGTGTTGTTCAACCTGCTCTTTGCCTTTGGCGGACAAGGGCGCAGACTCGTGGTGGCCCCACCCTGCTTTGAGGAATACAAGAACTTCGCGAAGATGTGCGAGACCGAGGTCGTAGAGGTCTGGAGAGACGAGCAAAGCTTTGCGCTCGACGAGGACGCGTTGGTGCGAGCCGCTTCGGATGCCGCCCTCGTGATGCTTACATCGCCAAACAACCCCACGGGCGATTTGGTGGATCCCGCCCTCGTACGTCGTCTGCTCGATGAGACCGATGCCTTAGTGATGCTCGATGAGGCTTATATCGAATTTGCCGACGCATCCGCCAGCCTTGTGCCATGGATACGCGAAAATCCACGCCTCATGATTCTGCGCACGCTCTCCAAGGCGTTTGCCCTTGCCGGCTTGCGGTGCGGCTATCTCATCGCCGACCGTTCCGTGGTGGACGTGCTCGCGGCGATACGACAGATCTATTCCGAAGACGTGCTCGCGCAGGCCGTGGCGACGGAAGCCGTGCGTAGCCGTGCGGAGTTTGCGCCGGTGGTGGCAGAGATCGTGGCCGAGCGTGGGCGTCTTGTGGAAGAGTTCGACCGGTTGCCCGGTGTCACGCAATGGCCAAGCAGCGCGAACTTCATACTCGTGCGTCTTCCGCATGCGGCGGAGGTGCGCGCGAGGCTTCGCGACGAGTTCTCTATATTGGTGCGCGACTTCAGCTATGCGCCGGGCTTGAGCGATTGTATGCGCATCACGGTGGGCACACGGGAGGAAAACGACAAGCTTCTACGTGCCCTGCACCGCATCTCGGAAGGGGAGTAAACGATGGCGAGGACAGCGGTAGTGTCTCGCAAGACAGGCGAGACGGACATCTACATTGAAGTCAATTTGGATGGCTCGGGAAAGACCACCATCGATTCTGGTGTGGGCTTCTTTGACCATATGCTTACTGCATTGGGGCGTCATTCCTTGATGGACCTCACGGTGAAGTGCCAAGGTGACACGTGGGTGGACGATCACCATAGCGTCGAGGACATAGGCATTGCGCTTGGTGATGCCGTGAGGCAGGCCTTGGGCGACAAACGAGGCATCCGTCGCTTTGCGGATGTGGCGGTGCCGCTCGACGAGGCGCTCGTGCTTGCTGCCGTGGACATTTCCGGCCGTGGGGAGCTGTACTGGGACGTGCCGATCGGTCCGTCCAAGGTGGGTACGTTCGATACGGAATTGGGTCAGGAATTCTTCATCGGTTTCGCGCGCAATGCAGGCATTACGCTGCATCTGCGCGAGCTGTGTGGCACCAATGCTCATCATATCCTTGAGGCGACGTTCAAGGCGTGCGCGCGTGCGCTTCGCGTCG
>CACXZL010000216.1 GCA_902772085.1 uncultured Coriobacteriaceae bacterium
TGGGAATGATAAAAGCAGTGGACCCTACTGTGAGTGGGAATGATAAAAGCAGTGGACCCTACTGTGAGTGGGAATGATGACAATGGCGGGCAGCAAAAGCTGCCCGCCATCACGTTTTGGGAGTTGGTGCGATGGCAAAGCTTCGTCTCTACCGCATGGACATGAAGTACGTTCGTGATTTGGCACGAGTTGACGAACACGTGATGTCGGTGTCGCCTCAGGTGGAAAAGCCGAGTCGTCCCTTCGTGGGCGTCGTGGTGGTTAACGGAGACAGGAGCTATTGCATACCGCTTTCGTCTCCGAAGTCCAAGCGAGCATGTGCTTTGTGGGATGGGCGCCCGACATCGAATCAATGGGTGCCCGCATATGCGATTATGTCGCGAGGAGAGAACCCATCCGAAAGGAACAGACAAATGCAGGCGTTTAAGGTATCGACCGAGAGTTCGTACTACTACTATGCGCACAACGGGGAGCTGACGCTACCGCTGATCCTCAAGCTTACGCTCGACCACCCCGTCGATCACGACGCGGCGCAAATCGCCCTTACGCGAGCAGCGCGCACTTACCCGCAGTTCTCCTCGCGTCTTGCGTACGTGGACGGTCACTTCTACTACATCGAGAACGACCTGCCCGTGGTGCTCTATGATGCCGAGGACGAGACTTGCGCCCTCGGAAGTGCCGCCACCAACCACTATCAGTACCGCGTCTGGGTCGAGAACTCGATGCTCGCCATCGTGGTCAACCACGGCTTGGCGGACGGCCACTTCCTTTGGCGCTTCATGGCCACCCTGCTCTACTACTACGGCGTGGAGCGCGGCTTGGTCAAGGAAGGAGAGCGCTTTGAGGGCATCTCGCTCGAGGGCGACGTGGCCGCACCGGCGTTTGACCCGTACGTGCGCTATGCAAACACGGAGCAGGCGCCCGCCGGCACGCCGGACATCGGGCCGATCTTCTCGCTGCCCGTGACGTATGCCGAGGATAGGGGAGACTACCGCTGCCACGTGGACGCTCTCAGCATGTCCTTTTCTCAGCTGCGCGCGGCGGCAAAACGCGTCGGCAGTCGCGTGTCGCCATTCGTCGCGGCGCTCGAGGCAGCCGCGATGCGCGAGGTCTGGGACACCGAGGGCGCGTCGCTCATCGGCCCCATCATGGACGACATGCGTTTCTTCTTCGAGGCGCCTGACGTGGGCAACTTCTCCAACTGGGTCATCGCTGTCCTGCCCGCTCAGGTGGCCGAAGCCGACCTAGCCATCCAGTGCGGCGCCCTGCAGCAGTCCATGGAGGTGCAGCTGAATGCCGAGTCCATGCGCGGGCAGATGGCGGGCAGCCTCGCGAAGGTCGAGGCCGAGCGCGACAAGTCCCTGGACGAGCTCTTTGACTCGCGGGAGAAGAGCCTTGCGACCAACCGCTACACGCGACAGTACATTAGCTTGGACGTCTCCAACGTGGGAGGTCTCGTGCTGCCCGCGCCGCTTGCGCCCCTGCTGCGAGAAGCAGAGTACTATATGCCGAGCTATTCCACGTCCATCGGCCTACTTATGGCGAGCGTGGGGGATACCCTTCGCATGACGATCACGCGGTCGTTCGACGGGGACGACTTCACGCTGGCATTCGTGCGTCAGCTCGAGGGGCAAGACATCGACATACGGTTGGAGGACCGCGGCTGGCGCGAATTCCCCACCATGGGCCGCGACGCCGTTTTGGAGCTCGAGCAGCTGTAGAGGGGCAGCTCACACTGTATGACCTCGGAGAACACCTCCTCGAAGAAGAGGTGCACGGTCGGTCCGAAAGCGGCTGCCTCACCTTGCCCGCGCAGGCCTCGGCGCTTCCACAACATGAACGTCGAGGTTCGCAAACAGCTCGACACCAATCGACCTGCACGAACTCCGACGAGCAGACCGACTCTGCCAGGGGTCGTCATCACGTTCGAGGAGGCCTGCGGAATCGCAATGGCCCTGCTCGACCCTGCATTTGCGTGCAACCGGTGCGACGCCTGGAATCCCGCCGAGTTGCGATGAGACGGCGCTAAGGAACTGTCATCAAATAATTGTGAGGTGCCACATGAGCAACTAAGCACAGGTCATCGACGCTACCCACAAAAGCGTCATGCTTGCGATGACATCGTCGCAAGCATGACAGGGGGACATTCCCGCTTTGAACCCGTTTACCACCCCCCCGGCGGGATACTCAAGGCGTCGCGGCCGGTATTCTGACGGCCCTTGTCATCGGAATGCGAAGGGAATAGTCACCGAAAGCCCACGACACGCTATTTGTTGCGGACCACGCTAGAGGTGATAGGCTTCGCCGCGCAGGGCCGCCTCCAGCCACTTTGCCACACCGTCCTCGCCGATGCTGTCAACGACGTTGTCGGCTATGGCCTTCACCTCGTCCGAGGCGTTGTCGACGGCCACGAAGGTCCCGACGTAGGGACGGACGGACAGGTCATTGCCCGAGTCGCCGAAGGCTACGAGCTGGCTCTTGTCCAACCCGAGCTGGTTCATCACCCATTCGATGCCCGAGCCCTTCTCGACGCCCAGAAGCGTGATCTCGATCTCCGTGGGCGTGACGACGGCGATCTGCAGGTCGCCTCGGGCATTGAGCTGGGCCACGCAGCGCTCGAGATCCTGCTCGGTATCGAAGCAGGCACCCATCTTCTCCACGAAGTTGGTCTGGTCGTCCACGAACCCGAGGGCAGGGGTGATGTCATCGACGATGAGCTTGTTCTTCTGGCTGGTGATTTCGAGTTTCAGGGCCTCGTCAGTCAATCTGTCGCTGTGCTCCACGCGATGCACGGCCTGCGTCATGTACGAGACGAGGCGGTTCTCGAAGTAGGCGCAGATGGAAGTCAGGCAGTTGAGGCCGGCGCCTTCTTCGTGGAGCCATGCCGCAAGATCGAGGGCCTTTTGCTTGGGGATGGCCTTGGAGAGCAGATGATTGCCCAGCGGATCCAGGATCTGGCCTCCGTTGACGGTGATGTAGAGGTCCACGCTGCCATACTTGAGGATGTCGGGCACGATGGGAAAGTTGCGTCCCGTGCAGACGACGTTGACGCAGCCGGCGCGCGTCGTTTCCTCCATGGCGGCAATGGTGCGAGGCGAGATGTAGTCGAGGTCCAAGATGGTGCCGTCTAGATCGTAGAATGCCGCGCCAATGCCGTTCGGGCACTGGGAGTTTGCAGGAAGCATAGTTTATCTCCTTATGAGTGAGTAATCCGGTACGTGTGATCTTTGAGGTTGGCGTCCAGCTGTGCCCACGCATCACCCGCAGCACGGCGAATAGCAAAGGCACCGTTATCGCCACAGGTCACCTCGATGTCGCCCTCCACGTCGAATGCCGGGTGCGTGTTGCGCAGCTCCATCAGGCGCAGGAGCTCCTTCACCACCGGACGCTCGACCTCCTCGGCAATCTCTTCCTTGGCGTAGTAGTGGCGGTTGATGTTGCGACCCTCCTTGGTGGCCTCGAGCAGCTCGAGGTCGTTCTTGCCGGCAAGAAGCCCCACGTAGTAGACCATGGGGATGCCCGGGGCAAACATCTGGATGGCGCGGGCCAGGTCGTAGGCCGCGTCGTCGTTGCCCAGTGCGGAGTAGTAGGTGGTGTTGACCTGGTAGATGTCGAGGTTGTTGTAGGCCTCGGTGTTGTAGATCTTCTTTACGTTGGCGCCCTCGCTAAACATCTTCTCCTTGACCCAGTCGGTCGCCTCGTCCGGCAGCAGGTCCTTTACGTCCACGATTCCCAGGCCGTCGTGGGTGTCGAGCGTCGTGAACTGGTGCTTGGGACTCATGTCCAGCCAGCGCTTGAGGTACTGACCGTCGCCGGAGTACAGGGCGTGCAGCGTGAGCACGGGCAGCGCGAAGTCGTAGACCCAGTAGCCCATCTCGGAGACCTTGAACTGCATGGTGTAGTGCTCGTGGATTTCGGGCAGCACCATGATGTCGTCGCCGAGGACCTCCTGCATGGCATCGAGCAGGTTGCTCGTGTCGGGCTGCTCGAAGAAGCAGCTGCCGCCGGCGCGCTTGCAGGCATAGGCGAAGGCGTCAAGGCGGATGATGGAGGCGCCGTTGGCGGCCATGTTCTCGAGCGTCTCGCGGAAGAAGCGCTGGGCACGCTCGGAGCGCACGTTGATGTCGATCTGCTCCTCGCCGAAGGTGCACCAGACCTTCTCGGTGGTGCCGTCGGCGAAGGCGGCCTCCACGTAGGGCGCGCGCGGCTTGCGCTTGTAGATGGCGTCAACCTGCTCGTCGGTGGGGAAGCCCCCCTCGGCCGCCCAGAAGTCCTTGTAGCGGATGAAGAAGTCCGCAAACTCCGAGCCGTCCTTCTTGGCCAGGAAGTCCTGGAAGTAGGGGCTCTGGCGGCTGATGTGGTTGATCATGAAGTCGAACATGAGGTAGCGGTCTTCG
>CACXZL010000217.1 GCA_902772085.1 uncultured Coriobacteriaceae bacterium
TACTCCCGGGGACGGGGGAGGGCTCGGCGCCGTCTCGGTCGACCCCGCGCTCGCTCACTGCGTGAGTCGTTTGTTGCACACCGTGCCGCCGCCCATCGGGGCCGTGCTCCCGGGGACGGGGACGCATTGGTGGCTCTGCGGTCAGTAGCCAAACATGTGGAGGCGGAGGCGGTAGAGGAGGTACATGTGGACGGGGTAGATGGCGTAAAAGAGCAGCTGGAGGAACCTGCCACGGATGAAGCCGCGCTTGCCGTTGTAGAGGTTGATGGGGATGAACGCAAGCGCGCTGAAAAACGGGTCGTTCAAGGCACTGCTGCTGAGAACGGCCTGTACGACGGGCCGTTCTCTCAAGAGGTAAATCGCCAGCACGACGGCCAATGCCCTTGCGCCATAGTCCGACCGCAACGCCGTCAGCGCCACGAATACTGCCACCAACGCTCCCGCCCACTTCACGCGAGAGTCCGTATCGTGCTCCAAACGTTCGAGCGCACATAGTCCGAGCAACGCAAAGAAGAGCGACACAAACACGTTCTGGGAAAGCGGATAGAACAACGTGCCGCCGTGCTCGAGGTTCCAAGGTATCTCGGAAACAAGGGCAAACACAAGCAGTCGCACGGCGTAGCGTTTACGACTCTTCGTATGGATGAACCCCTCCACCAACAAGAACGCGAAGATGGGAAAGGCCAGTCGCCCTACCATGCGCATGATGAAATACACGGAGATGTCGTACGGACCGAGCACGAAAAGCGGGATGGGACGACGTTGCATGAGAAAGACGGCCGTATGATCTATAAACATAGAAATCGTCGCGATGACCTTGAGCATGCTGCCGCTCAGCACGCGATAGTCCCGTTCCCGCATGTGACCCCCCGCTCTTTACGATCTTACGGCCCGCCCGTCGAAGCACCCCTCTCACATCTCAGGCGCAGTCTCCCAGCATGCAAGGCATGGCGCCTCGACGGGCAGGCCTCTCCAAGGCAACCTACACGAGGCTCTCGATGAAGCGCGCTTGAGCCGCGCGTCCCTCCTCGTCCCACTTGAAGACGCCGGCGTCCTCGAGTACGGCGCCAAACACACGGCCGATCTCCTCACGCGTAAGACGGCCGGCGTCCATCTCGGCCTCGAGCCGCGGTGGGAGAATGGCCAGGCCCATCACCTCGATGAGGCCGATGTTTTCCTTCTTCACATGCCATTTGTCTTCGTGAGGATGAAACACCCCCAGTGGATGCTCGTCCGTCGTGACGTTGCAGCGAAGTGCCAGGTCCATCTCATACGCCTCGCCGTGTCGGCGACAGATGGGGGTCACGGTATTGTGTCGCGTCCCGTCCGCGTCATGGCTCATGACGCCCACCTCGGGCGCATCCCAGTCACGCCACGCAAGCAGCACATGCTCAGCCGCCCCGAGCAACGACTCGCGACTTGCAGAACGCAGGCGGATGACGCTCAGCGGCCACTCGAGCACAAAGCCCTCGACCTCTGGATGCGCCGACATGCGAAAAGCATCGAGCTCGTGCGCCACGTCCATGGGAAACACGTGCCGACCACCTTGGAAATGGTCATGAGACAGGATCGAACCACCCACGATGGGCAGGTCGGCATTCGAACCGACGAAGTAGTGCGGGAGTTTGTCCACGAAGTCAAGCAGGCAAACAAATGCCGCGCGGTCCACGTGCATGGGCCTATGCTCGGAGCTCATCGCGATGCAGTGCTCGTTGAAGTAGGCATAGGGACTGTATTGGAACCCCCAGCGCTCACCGCCCAGCTCAATGGGCACGATGCGCAGGTTTTGTCGGGCCGGATGGCCTCCGCCAAGCGCAGCGGGACGTCCGGAATAGCCTTCGTTTTGCACGCAGAGTTGACAGGCAGGATAGGCCTCCCCCGCCGGCGCCGAGCCAGCCGCCGCGATGTCGCGCGGGTCCTTTTCCGGCTTGGACTTGTTTATGGTGATCTCCAGCTCGCCCCAGCGCGTGGAGACGGTCCATTTCAAATTGCGCGCGATGGCAGACTTGCGCACGTAGTTTACGTCGCAGCAAAGCTTGTAGAACCAGTCGGTCGCTGCCTTGGGACCTTGAGCCGCCGCAAGCGCATCAAAGCGCTTGGCAATCTCGGACGGGCGTGGCATAACGCACCCGGCCACACGCATGGCCGCACGGTCGCGTCCTGTGGCAGAGTCCTCCACAAGGCCATTGTCGACGGCAGCTTCGGCCAGTGACGCAAGGGCGGAGTCCAAGTCGAACTTGTCTGCGTCGACCTCCGGTGCAGCCTGCCCATAGGCACCAACAGCCTCCAAGATGCGGTTGTATGCCCATGCCTCGTCTACGGCATCAATGACGCCATTGTCTGCCGCATGCTGCACAAACCATGCGGCCGCATGTGCCGTGCCATTCTCTACAGCCATTGCGCGCGTGCCCCCTCGTGGTCGACCCCGTAGACGCCACAAGCGCCTTCGCCAAATACGGCATCCATGCCCATACGGAAGACATCCACGCTATCGAGTGGCACAAAGGCTTGGATGGTGCCGCCAAATCCTCCGCCGTGCACACGCGCCGCGCCACGACCTGCAAGCAGGCGCTCGGCAAGCGCGATGGCTAGCATGGAGGGCTGATCCGACGCTCCGCCTACGCTCACGTTTTGCAGAAGCATCGCAGAGCTCACGCCTGAGAAGCGCGTAAACTGCAGGAAGCGGTCGATATCTCCCGTACGCATGACCGCTGCGCGTAATGCCACTAGCTGTTCTTCGTGATAGTAGTGAAGCGCGCGCAAGACGGCACGGTCGCCCACGGTCTTGCGCAGACGTGGAATCTCGGCAACGACCGCATCCTCGCTCACCTGTGAGAGCACGTCTTTGCCCAGCTCTCGTGCCACTGCCTGCATTTCAGCGGGCACGGCAGCATAGTCGTCGATGTTTGCCGCGTGATCGGCGCCCACGGCCACAATGCAGATGGCGTATCCATGCTCGGCAAAGTCGAAGTCAAGCGCCTCGGCTTTGAGCACGGTCGGGTCAACAAAATCCATGTGCTGCACGCCGCCCAGCGCGACGGCGGCCTGATCCATAAGGCCACAGGGCTTGCCAAACCACTCGCGCTCGGCGCGCTGAGCCATGAGGGCGAGCTCGTCTGCCGTAAGCGCGCCGTCGGCCCAGAGCGCGTTCATGGCCTGGCCCAGCTCCAGCTCGAAGGCAGCCGAGCTCGAAAGGCCGGATCCGCCCAGGACATCGCTGCGCAGCGCCGCATCGAATCCCTGAGGCGCGTAGCCACGCTCCGCAAAGAGCGCCGCCATGCCGCGTACGAGCGCCGCCGTGGTGCCGCGCTCCTCTTCCTTCGCCGCAAGATCGCTCGGGTCAACCTCGACCAACCCGTAGCCCTCACTCTGCACGCGCAGCACACCGGAATCGTTTGGCGAGAAAATGCCCTGTACGTAGCGGTCCACTGCCGCCGCTATAACCTGGCCACCTTCATGGTCGGTGTGGTTGCCGGCAATCTCCGTACGGCCAGGCGAAACCACCAGCAGCAGCTTGCGGCCATCGGCGCTGCCAAAGGCATTCTCGAACGCGGTCCTTATTGCGTCAATCTTTATATAACACATTGCGATGCTCCTTCTCACGGACATGAGTCTAGGGTATCACGTCGAGCGCCCTGACGGGCATCGGAAGCGGTAGGCGTCAAAAGGAATCAAGGGCTGAGAAGCGCACGTGCGGCCTTACTTGATTGGTATGTGCCTCCGCCACGCCGTCCTCGGGAAATGAAGCTGCCCGTATGCTTATGTTGTCGCCAAAAAAGAGGGCTGTATTTCCAGCCCCAAGACCTTAGCGTAACGGGTTGAAGTGCGAACGGACGGAGGGCGCAGTGATCTGTTACTCGTTGCTCACAGCCCGACCGTCAGATCTCTGGCGCTTCCGCACTTGACGAGAGCCGGCCCGCCACAGCTCCGCATGGCATCGGCCGTCCGGCACCCGGGCCGCACCGAGTTCGGGGCGGCTTGACAAGGCTGGATTTTTTACCCCCGCTCACTTCGAAAAACGCCTTCGGGTTTGAAATTTCCGGTTTGAAAAATACGGGCCTTTATTCGCGGGCTTCCTACCTGTGCAAACAGAGGGCACCATACCGCCTATACGGGAAAACCTGCCCGATATTTCAAACCCGAAGGCTCGTTTCGAAGTGAGCGGGCACAAAAAATCCAGCCTCGCAACCACATCGCATGCGATATCACATATGGATTGGGTTCTTATGTCACTTGGACCCCCAGGCCATTTGCAGTCCCTCCAGGTGCTTGTGCGAGACGAGTCGCGACGGCGGCATCCCCGCCGCCATCTACCGCGCAGACAATCACCGACTTGCGACAAGGAGGGCCGGGCCTCGCCTCCAGATTTCTTGGCCTGCCCATGAAAGCTGACG
>CACXZL010000218.1 GCA_902772085.1 uncultured Coriobacteriaceae bacterium
AGCAGAATGTAGTCTACCGCACTGGCCAGCTCGAGAAAACAGTCCCTGTACATCAAATGTGTAGAAATCATGAATAGCTTGACGGATAAAGGTTAAACAGGGATACTACTTCTTGCACGCGCTGTTAGCTCAGCTGGATAGAGCGCATGACTACGAATCATGAGGTCGGGGGTTCGAATCCCTCACGGCGCACCAGGATTTTTAGCAGGTCAGACACCAAGTTGGGTCTGGCCTGTTTTCGTATTCGACCTTCTGTTCGGCCTTCGTTCGACAATGTTTTGCGTTCGACATCGTTCGACAAAAACAGGGTTCCTCCACAACCCAATTGTCGAACGAAAAGCTTGAGTACAGGCTCGGGTATACACCCCGCAACAAACGGGTACATAACGATGGTAACCAACCTTCATGGCGGTGGGTGCGCGACGTGCGGAGGCCTAGGCCTGAGCAGAGAAAAGCCCGCTAAGCGCGCGGTATCCCAGACCCACTAGGCAAGCTGGGCCGAAAAACGAGTACGAAAGCGATCTTCCGGCAGCTCCCCCGTCCACGGGAGACATCACCATGCAGGACACGCACGACCGGAGCGGGTGCCCCCCGCCTTCCGTAATCGCGAGGGTCCCGCTTGCCCAGGCACCCATCCCAAATCGAAAGACCGCCACTCAATCCGAAAACTCTCGGATTCGCCAATGGACGTTTTTTTCGGTTTGGTACGGTCTACGCCATTGTGGCAAGGAACACGCGAGCGAGCACGTAGCCAATAAGACCACAACCCGGAAAGGTGAGCAGCCACGCCAAGAGCATGTCTTTCGCTATGCGCCAATTCACAGAGCGGGGGTTCTTTGCAGCTCCAGCGCCCATGATGGAGGCAGTCTTGGTGTGCGTGGTAGAGACGGGCAGGCCCCCAAGCGTCGCAGCGAGCAGGCTGACACCCGCCGTGAGCGAAGCCGCCGCGCCTTGGTATCGCTCCATCTGCACCATGTCGGAACCCACAGTACGCACGATCTTTGGTCCCCCGACCGCCGTGCCCGCAGCCATGAGAAGTGCGCATGCGAGCATGAGCCAAAGGGGGTAGCCGACATCTTCGCTCACCTTCAGGCCGGTGGCGAGCTGGCTGGCGAGCATCGCGGTCGCAAGGAACTTCTGGCCGTCCTGTGCCCCGTGCATCAGTGCGCCAAACCCTGCACCGACGACCTGCAACCCTCCGAAGAGCCTATTGGCACGCCTCGGTTCGGCAAATGCCCACAGCTCTCGAATGAGCTTTGTGAGACCAAACCCCATGGCAAATCCCGCCGCCGTAGAGAGGACGAGCCCCCACAGGACCTTTTGCCACTCTGCCCAGTTGACTCCACCTATGCCACCCTGCAACGCTATGGCGGCGCCGGTGAGACCAGCGATGAGCGCATGGCTTTCGCTCGTGGGAATGCCAAACACCCACGCCACGGATGCCCACACCACGATTCCCACCATTGCCGCGCAAAGGGCAATAAGGGCAGCGCGGGAGTCCCCGCCAAAGTCCACCATGTTCTCAATGGTGGCGGCAACAGCGGTGGAGACAACGGCGGATCCAACAAGACCGACAAAGTTGCAGGCCGCCGCCATGCAAACGGCACCCCTAAACGTTATGGACCTTGTTCCCACCGCCTCGGCGATTGCGTTTGCCGCGTCGGTGGCCCCGTTCACGAAGATGGTCCCCGCAACCAGCAGCATGCTCAGAGCCAGCAGTGGATTTGCGAGCATGCTTTGTATGAGGCTAGCAAACGACTCCATGGTAGGTTCCTCTCGCCTGGACGGACAAACTGGATGACTGGCATCCCCTTGACCCATACTAGGCAGCGAGCCACCTCCGCAATGACAACGCGATGTGAACCGACGTGACACCAACGTGAACTCTTGTCAGCAGCTACACGCGCTCCATATCGCGAATTTAAAATCAAAGAGCATTGGGCCAGTCAAAACGAAGCGCAAGAGGAAGGGACTCCGCATGCCGAGCATTCTTCTTATCGAAGACGATCGCACCATTCAGATGGCGCTTGAGTTTGCCCTCACACGTGCGGGCTACGGGGTAAGCGTCGCCGGCGACGGAGAGGCAGGGCTCGATGCCGCTCGCAGGTGCGATCCCGATCTCGTGCTGTTGGACGTAATGCTCCCTCGTCGATCAGGACTGGAGGTTGCCCGTGCGCTGCGTGCGGAGGGGTTCGACACCCCCATCATCATGCTCACCGCGCTCGATCAAGAGGAAGACAAGGTCGCCGGGCTCGACGCTGGCGCCGACGACTACGTTACCAAGCCCTTCTCCACGGCCGAACTCCTTGCCCGCGTGCGCGCTCACCTGCGCAGGATACGCACGAGGGACAAACTGCCAGCGATCATAGAGTCGGGTGCGCTGCGCATCGACACAGACGCAGCCCGAGTTTTAGTGGAGGGAAAGCCCTTGCGTCTGCGGAGCAAGGAATACGCGCTGCTCGTTGCGCTTGCAAGCCGCGAGGGGTCTTTGTGCACGAGGCAGTGGCTTTCGGAGCGCGTGTGGGGCGAGGTGTTTTTGCCCACTTCGCGTACGCTCGACACACATGTGCGTCGCCTGCGTCGAGCAATCGACACTGATGGCTGGACCTACATCCACACCGAGCGCGGAATGGGATATAGGTTTGAGGCGGTGTGCACAGAAAGCACGGTGCCTGGAGGCAACGCACGTAACGAGGACGCACGATGACGGAGACTGGTCGCGTCCATGGTTGGCGACGCTGGATGTTTGGCGGGTACGTACTGGTTGCCGCCGTGTTGGTTGCGGTGTGGGGCTACTCCATCCTCGTGCCAATCGGCAGTCTTATAGAGCAGCGTATGAAGGAAGGCATGGCATCGGTTGCCAACGCAGCCGCCGTCGCACTACAGACGAGCGATCTTCCCGCCTCGGACGTGCTCGGACGCATTGCCGCCACAGACGATCTGCGCCTGACGCTCATAGCGTCCGACGGCACGGTACTTGCCGAGAGCATCGAGGACGATGCGGCCATGCAAAACCACGCAAACCGTCCCGAATTCATGGAAGCCATCTTGGGCAAGGAAGGAAGCGACCGACGCGTATCCGAGACGGATGGCACCGAGTACCTGTACGTGGCGGTCTCCTGCACCTACCAAGACGAGCTGGCGGTAGTGCGCGTATCGCGCACTATGGAGCAGGTAAACGCTCTAAAGACCAACTACCTGTGGACGAGCCTCGGGCTATTAGCCTGTGCCCTTATCGTCGCCCTGGCCGCTGCATGGTTTTCCTTCCGGCGTGCGCGGGGTCCCGTAAGAAAGCTCGAGAGCGTACGCACCGACTTTGTGGCCAACGCGAGCCATGAGCTCAAGACTCCCGTTGCAGGCATTCGCCTGCTGGCCGATTCCATTGGGCAGGCATCGGCCGACAGAGACTTTAACATGGTCGAGGCTCTTTGCAGCAGGCTTGAAAGCGAGTCGGAACGTCTGCAAATCCTTGTGGGCGACCTTATGGACCTCTCCCGTCTGGAGGATAGAGGCCGTGCGCCCGCGACGGGAGTCTCATGCGACATCGGTGCCGTGGCTGCGACGTCGGTAGAGGCGCATCGGGCACGAGCCGAGGAGGCAGGTCTTCGACTCACGCTGCATGACGGGCTTCCATCCGGCACGCACGCGGCCATCTCGGCAACTGACGCCACGCTGGTGTGCGACAACCTCATTGCCAACGCGCTAGCCTATACAGAGCGTGGGTCAGTTGACGTGTCGCTTGTAGCCAAAGACGACGATGTGATTCTGAGCGTGCACGATACGGGCATCGGCATTGCCTATATCGACCAAGAGCGCGTTTTCGAGCGGTTCTACCGTGTGGACACGGCACGTTCACGCGAGAGTGGTGGCACGGGCCTGGGACTCTCGCTCGTGCGTCACGCCGTCGAGCGGGCCAACGGCGTGGTGGAGCTCGTGAGCGAGCCGGAACACGGAAGCACCTTCACTGTCACGCTCCACAAGCAGAGGACAGGATAGCCCGTGAGTGAGTGAGTGAGTGAGTGAGTGAGCGCTGCGCGCGCCGCGAGATCTGGCCCCTTGAGCAGGAAGGCCATCGGGCGCCGAGGCTGGTGCCCGCGAAGGATATGAGTATCCCCTGTATAACGGACAGCGGCATGGAGCCCCTATCCCCTCATGGCGCCCGTCATCATGCTGACGAAGCCGTAGGCGGTGCCGGGAAAGCTGAAGATCATGCGTCCCAGGTTGGAAGCCGCGAGACTCATGTTGGCGTCCTCGAGAAGACTGGTAGTGGCTGTTGCAGGTTACAAGATTATCATCTCTCATTTATCCCATAATATTGGTATAATTTGGGCATATATGAAAGGAGAGGACTATGCAGATGGTTCCCGTCAAGGAGCTCAAGGACTCCGCGAGGATTTCCCGGCTTTGCCACGAGTCCGGAGAGCCGGTGCACGTGACGAAGAACGGCTATGCCGACATGGTCATTATGAGCGCCGAGGTCTTCGGGGAGATGGAGGCCCAGGCTCGAGCTGGCCGCACCATCGCACTTGTGCAGGAGGGCATCGACGCGGTCGCACGGGGCGAGTGCCGCGACGCCTTCGAGGCCGTCTCGTCGCTCAGGAGCAAGTATGGCCTATAGGATCCAGGTCGCGGGCCCGGCCGAGCGGGACCTCGACAGGGCAGTCGACTACCTCGTGAACGTCCTCGGCGCCCCCGGCGCCGCCATGTCCCTGCTCGATCGCTACGAGGAGGTGCTCGAGCTGCTAGCCG
>CACXZL010000219.1 GCA_902772085.1 uncultured Coriobacteriaceae bacterium
TGTCCGTACGGCCATGGCAATCGTCTCCGCAGAGACATGGGGTCACCCCGATCGCGACATGTCCGTCGTGGGCATTACGGGGACCAAAGGGAAGACCACCGTGGCGTACTTCGTGCGAGCCATCTTGGACGGCGAGATTCCACGCTCCAAAGCGGCCACGCTCGGCACGCTCGAAACCTACGATGGCATAGAGCGCTTTGCATCGCGCAATACCACCCCCGAGGCGCCTGACCTGTGGCGCCATCTCGCACATGCCGCGCAGAGCGATCTCGACATGGTGATGGAGGTATCGAGCCAAGGGTTGAAGTACCAGCGCGTCGATGGCCTTGGCTTTGATGTCGCCGCTTTTCTCAACATCGGCGTCGACCATGTGTCTGACATCGAGCATCCGACGTTTGAGGACTACCTTCAAAGCAAGATGTTGATCTTTCGCCACGCACGCATCGCCATCGTCAACAACCACTACGACATGAACTGCACCCCGCGCATTCTCGAGGCGGCAAGGCGCTGCACCAAGGTCATTCGATTCTCCCTGAGCGCGGAATCAAACAAAGGCCAGACGCCTGACGTATGGGCCAGCGATATAGAGCCCACCGCACACGGCATGGCTTTTGTGGCGCATACGCTCGCTTGGACGGAGTCCGTGAGCATAGGCCTTACCGGCAGCTTCAACGTGGAAAACGCCCTCGCCGCCATCGCCATCGCTCAGGAGCTCGGCTGCGACAAGGAACGCATCGTGAGCGGGCTTTCGCGGTGCAAGGTACCCGGTCGCATGGACGTGGTCACCGGCGAAGACGGCTCCATCACCGCCATCGTGGATTACGCACACAACGGCATGGCCGTGCAAAAGGTGCTTTCGTCTATACGGAAGAGCTATCCCCAGCACTACCTTGTGGCGGTATTTGGCGCAACGGGAGGAAAAGGCGCAGAAAGACGCTTCGAGATGCCTCCCGCCGCCGCACCATACGCCGACCACCTCATATATACCGAAGACGATCCTGGCCCTGAGCCCGTTGAGCACATCTGCAGGCAGATGGCAGAGTCCACCCCCGCCAACGTCACCTGCGAAATCGTTCTGGATCGCTCAAACGCCATAAGGCACGCCCTGCATCTCGCCAAGGAAGCGAGGCGTCCTGCCGTGCTGTGCATACTGGGCAAGGGACACGAGTCACGGCAACTCCGCGCCACTGGCCCGGTTCCCATGGTGCCAGACGGTGAGTTTGTTCGCAAGTTGCTCGGCGGCGCATAGGAACGCGCTTGTTGACTCACTCATACTCCTTTACGCGAAGGCCGAGCAGCCCCACCATGTCCACGGCCTGGTCGGCACTGATGATGGCACCGTTGAGCTCGGCGCGCGTATCGCTCACGGATATGCCCGCGATGTGGCAGGTCGAAAGATCCAAACCTTTGAGCGAGGTACGAAAGAGGTCCGCGCGCGTGAGATCGCACCCGTCAAGTCTCGTGCCACGACGAAACTTCACCTCGCTCAAGAAGGCCTCTCGCATGTCGCAACCTTGCAGCGTTACGTTCTCAAACGTAGCTTCCCCCATATTTGCATAGCGGCACACGCACTCCCTCATGCGCACCGACCGCAGGATGGCTTGCGTGAGCCGGACACCCTCGAGCTTGCAGCCGACGAATCTCGATCGCGCGCAAAACGCCTCGTCAAGCCTTGCGTTGGAAAGGTCACACCCCACGAACGTGCAGTCATAGAAGCTCGCCTTGCGGAAATCCACGCCCGACAGGACGCAATGATCGAATTCGCCATTATGTATTTCGTAAAACTGAAGACTCTGGCTGGCATCCAACGTCTCGCCCTGCACGACAAGCCCATCGAGATACGGGTCGTCGGCAGTTTGCGCTTGCTCTATTGCCTTCGAAAACAATCCCATTCTTCCCACCCTTTCGCCTCTCTTCCGCTACCATACAGAGTACCGTAAAACACGGCGCACCCAGAGAGGAGGACCTATGGCCTTTGATCCGCAGCGCGAAGACTATCAAAGACTGGCTCTACGATTTGTCTACTCGCTCGACGACACCGACACCGCGCACGAGGCTAGCGCGTTCATGGCGTTTGGAAGACGCTTTGCGCAAGACCGCGATTCCCTGCCACAGTCCGACAGCGACCGCGCATTCCACCTGGTGACCCTGGCATCCAAAGCGATCGACTACGAGCTGCCATTCGCACCAGAAGACCAGGCTGAAAAAATCATCAAAGACGGTCATCGCATCCTCGACGAGGCGCTCGCGCTTGATTCGCACTGCTACGATGCCCTCCGCATGCAGGCCGCCGCCGCAAATCCATCGTTCGACTCCTTTCTCACGTTTCTCAACGAGTCCGCCTCAGAAGTTCGCGCGTACTGCACCGAGCAGGCAAACAACATCTCTCCCGACGTCTCCAATGAGCGCAGGCGCCTTTTGTCCGATCTTGCCATGCGCCCTTATTTGCGTTGGGTAGCCAATCAAGCAGAGGAGGCGCTCATTTGCGGACGAAACCGAGAGACGCTGCGCCTCGCAGAGCACGCCTTGGAACTCGATCCTTCCGATATGGCGGACGTCCGTTTCACCGCTGCGCTCGCCTACGCGAAGCTCGAAGACGAGGCGGGGTTGGACCGCTTCGTAAAATCCCGACATGGCTCCGGCCAAACGCGTCCCTTCGACGATGCCTGGACCTACATAGCCTACCTTGCCCTTGCCTTCAAGCAGCACGACATGCAGAGGGCCTTCGGTCACATAAAGGATCTCGTCGCACGGTATCCACATGCCGCCGAGGCTCTCATACGACAGAACGAGTTTCCCGACGGGGTCTTTGCGCGACTCGCCGTTATGCCGTACAGCGAGGACGAGATCATCCTCGCCTTGTCGGAAAGCACCGTGCTCTTGCAAGAGGGCGTAGACCTCGAGGGACGGGGCGTGCTCAGCAGCTGGATCATCCAGGAGACGGCACGCGCTTGGCCTCAGGCAATGCTTGCCGTCATAGCCCAGCAAACCGCAGTCGACCAAGCAGACCAGCCAGGCCCACACATACAAGGCGGACACCAATGAACGCACGCAAGGAGCTCATACAACGGCTCGCCATCAAGCGGCGACGCAAGCTGGGCGAGTTATCGGACGAGGCATTTGGAGAACTCGAGATTGCCGTACGCGAAGACCCCCTGAAATTCATAGACGACAACGAGGAGGACGCGTTTCTCCTCGTGACAAAAGCCCTTGAGCGCCACGACGAGTCGCGGCAAAACGACGACTTTCTCGACGACGACCAGTACGCGCAAGCCCGTACGCAACGTCTCAAGGCGCTGCTTACGGCTTCCAAACAAGCTCTCTCGATAGACGAGTCCTGCCTTGACGCACGGCTCTTGGGCATCTTGGCGTCTGACCGTTCGCAAGAAGAGACCTTCGGCGAGCTGCTTGCCCTGCATGAGGAAACGACAAGGGATTTGGGAGAGATCCCCCTGTCGGCAGCTGGCGACGCGTGGGCGGACGTGTTTGTGCGTCCCCGCCTTCGCTTGCAGGCCGCACTGGCACGCACCGCCATAAACACCGCCCGGTTTCGCAAAGCACAAGACCTCTGTCTCGACCTGCTCGCGCGCGCCCCGCTCGACGTCCTGGGCGCCCGCTTTACCTGCGCCCTCGCGATGGCCCGGCTCGAAGACGAGGATGGATTTGACTGGCTGGACGCTCGCGAAGGCAGGCATGGAAACGCGTGGTTCCATCTAGGCCGCGCCATTCTGATGTACAAGCTCGGTCGGATACCCGCTGCCCGGCGCGCCTTGCGTGGATACGACCGACTCTGCACAGGTGGCGCCTATCTGATTCTGCAGCCGATGTATGTGGATGCCTACTTGCCCGATCGGCCTGCCTTTGAATCAGGAAGCTTTGAGGAATCGCTGCTCTGCACTCACGAGGCAGACCCCATCATTTCCGACATACCCGATTTCCCCGCATGGGCCAGCGCGCAGACGGGATTTCTCGCCTCGGCGCAGAGCTTCTGCAAGCGCAATGGCTTTGAGTGGCGTGACTGGAACGAGCAACTATAGCCTTACGGCTGCCATGCGACGCAAAGGGCACGCGGAAGGAACGACTCTCCTCCCGCGTGCCCTTGTTTGGCGCTCCGTTCGGTCGTCCCCGCCCCTCAAAAGCGCCGAATCCTTTCGGGGCGGGAGAGTACGTGCGTTGGCAACCCGACATGCGTTTTGTATGCGAGCGGCACGCGAGACGAGGTTCTCACGTGCCGCTCGCATGAACGAATGGAAACCCTACCGCCACAAGAACGTAAAGACCAGCACGTTGAGGACGCCGCAACACAGCATGATCGGCAGCGGACTGACGTGTCTCACGTGCATGAGATAGAAC
>CACXZL010000220.1 GCA_902772085.1 uncultured Coriobacteriaceae bacterium
CAATGAGGGGGCACGTCTTCGCGACGTGCCCCCTCTATTGTCAAACGGAGGGCCTGGGCAGGGCGTTTCGCGCTTTGCCACAAGGGATACTCCCGGTGGCAAACGCGCAGCCAACCAGTGCTTTGAGTTGAGAAATACCATAAAGCAAGACCATAGAAAGGAGCAGGTCATGGGTGAGTTTATGCTGGGAGATCCGGCCGTCGTGTGCAGGTGGCGCTTGTGGGAAAACGCCCTGCCGCTCGAGAATCGCCACCTGAGGGCGTTGGCTGCACGCAAGGCGCCTGAGGGAATCATCACGACGGGACTCTTGGCGTGGACAAAGCAACATCTGGAGTGGACACTGGAAGAGGGAAGTGCCCTGCATCCTAGTGGTGTGCTCATGCTCGTGGTAGACAAGAGCGGCAAGGCGGCCATGACCGTAGGCGCGTACGAGAAGCTTGCGCATACGGCGGCAAACGACCTGCTGCAGCGAGCGGTGAATTCTCGCAAAGAGGCCCTTGAGCTCGGCGTTTCGCCCGAAGACCTTTGGGCTTGTCGAGACGGGATGCTCATATGGAGTACTGCGGGTGAGTTCTCTCCCTCGGGCTCATCTTCGCTCATCGCCGACCTCGCCCGCACGCTTGGCATACCCGTACAGCGCGACGAGGGACTTCTCGACAAGATGGCGTCCAGTGGCGTACACGCAGATGAAGAGGTCTTCTTGGTCTCAGACGAACACGGCGTAGTGGTGGCCCACGACCATGACGGACCCCGCGCCCAGAAGTTTGCCGCTAGCTACCAAAAGCTTCTCGACAGCAAATAACCACTCTCTTCTCCCTTCGCTGCGTATTGGTTGCCTGTCCACAAGGGACTCTACGGATGCTAGTCAAACAGGGGCGCTTTCCCATCTTTTTCCTGTCGCCACAATGGGGTAGAATCAAAACGTTCAAACTGCATTGACATGTGCAAAATCCACAAGGGGAAGGCGCCAGGTGAATCCCGTTATCATCATACCCACGTACTGGGCCGAAAACGACAACCCCACGAGCATTGGCGAGGTCGGTACGTACGACCACGCCACGCCCATAAGCAAGCCCGTGCCAGAGCTCGAGACCTGTTTGGATTCCTTGGAGCAGGTGCGGGGCATCCTGCGGGTCGTGGTGCTGCTTGTGGCACCACCAAACTGCGCCGATGCGGCACGGGCTCGTGTGAACGGCATTTGTTTGGCCCATCCAAACCTCAATCCGCTCATCATCGGAAATCGCGAGGCCAAGGTCATCGAGAACGCCATCCACGTCGTCGCGCCAAAGATGGAAGGCGAGACGGTATCTCTGCGCGGCTATGGTGCCATACGAAACATGGGCCTCGTGGTCGCGGCCGTGCTCGGCCACGACGTCGTGGTGTTTATGGACGACGACGAGATCGCCCTCGACGAAAACTTCCTGATCGACGGCGTCTACGGCCTCGGCCTCCTCACGCGGCAAGACCTTCCCGTTTCGGCAAAGACGGGTTATTTCTTTGACCGCAACGATTCCTGCTACGCCGACGAGTCGCGGGCGCGCTGGTGCGACCGCTACTGGACGAAGCGTTCCGAGTTCAACGACTGGATGGAGCGCGCGCAGCACTCCACCCGCATCTCCCGGTCCAACTACGTGTGTGGCGGCTGCTTCGCGCTATATGCAGACGCCTTTTGCCACGTGGCGTTCGATCCCTACATCACCCGTGGAGAGGACCTCGACTATCTCTTCAACCTGCGGATGAACGGCCTGGACGTGTGGTTCGACAACCAATGGGCCGTGAAGCACCTCCCGCCCAAGACCCCTTCGCGCGCGAGTCGTTTCATGCAGGATGTCTATCGCTGGACCTACGAGGTGGAAAAGATCGACGTGGTAAACCACCGTATCGGTCTCAGGCGCATTACCGCCGACTCCCTGGAGCCCTATCCCGCGCCTTGGATAGACCAAGGCGTTCATAAGCGCATCTTCCTCACGTCTTTGTTGCGCGCCATCGCGGGGCCCGAGCGTTCCGAGTATTTCCACGTGTGGCTTCATGCACGTGGCGAGGCGAAGGCGTGGGCTCGTCGCATGAGCGAGAGCTATCTGGCGTTCCAGACGTACTGGTCAGGGATGATGGCTGCGCTTTGGTGCAACGAGCCCATAGCGCGCGCGATCGTGGATACCGGCACGCCATACGTGCCGCGCAAGCGCAAGGTGCGTCGCGCGCGGAAGGCGAGCGATACGTACGACATGCAGGGCGGCGAAGAGGCGCAGCGATGAGGGGAAACATCATAGAGAGACTGAGCCACTGGGCAAACTTCCTGGTGGTGGCTATGCTCATCATCACTTTGGTGCTGCTTTCGTGGGGCATCACGTCAAACAACCTCTGGGCTACCATGCTTGCTGGCTCACTGCTCGCACTCGTCATCGTATTTGGCGGCTCGGTGGTGCTCGTACCAGACGACATACGCTCTCAGGCGATGGGGCGTACCATGCATGTGGCCTCAAGCATGTTCGAGTCCATGCGCGACGGCCTCACGGCAAAGAGCTGCAATGCCGTCTGTCAGATCATCCTGCCCGAGACCGAGGCGCAGGGGATCTCTCTCACCGACACGGCCACCGTGCTGGGGTATGCGGGCGAGGTGCCGCCGGAGTATCCTCCCGGCACCCCAAATTCCGGCGCCACGCTCGAGGTGCTGCGCACCGGTCGCATGGAGACCTTCACGAAGCGAAACGCGCACCAGATGAGTGTCCAGCAGATCGAGCTGGACACCTATACGCCTACCGTGGCCAAGGGCTTTCCCGTCGGCATCATCGTGCCGCTCATCGTGGCGGACAAGGCCGTGGGAACGCTCAAGCTGTACTATCGCAACGGCCAGCAAGTGGACCGCACGCAGCTTACCATCGCGCGTGGCTTTGCAAATCTCATCTCGGTGCAGCTCTCGTCGTATGAGCTGGACCGTCAGGCGGAGCTTACCGCACGCGCCGAGGTCAAGGCGTTGCAAGCGCAGATCAACCCGCATTTCTTGTTCAATACACTCAACACCATCGCTGCCTTCACGCGGACCGACCCCACGCGTGCGCGTGACTTGCTGAGGGAGTTTGCGCTGTTCTATCGTCGGACGTTGGAGAGTTCCGAGTCCCGTATCACGCTTGCGCAGGAACTCGAGCAGACGCGCCGCTATCTCGTCATAGAAAAAGCCCGCTTTGGTGACGATCGCATTGTGGAGAGCGAGTATCTGGAAGCGGGCCTTGAGGACGTGATGGTGCCGTCGTTTCTCGTACAGCCTATCGTGGAGAATTCCGTGCGCCATGCCATGAGAGACGAGGGCCCGCTGCATATAGACATCCATGCCACGGTGGATGGCAACGACGTGCTCATCGCCGTGGCAGACGACGGTCTGGGTATGGACGAGGAGGCGAAGGAGCTGCTGCTCGCAAGTGCCCATATGAATCACGACAAGAGCGGGGGCACCGGCATCGCCCTGCGCAACGTGGCCGAGAGGATCGAGCGCTTCTATGGGGGAGGCTCGGGCATCGAGATCATGTCGAAGCTTGGAGAGGGCACCGTGGTGACTCTGCGTATTGCCGGCGCCGGTGTCGACGTCAAAAGTGACTAGGCCATTTCGATATCTTCTTTACAGTTCGCGTCCCTGGCCCCTGCGCATGCCAGTAAGCAGCGACTCACGAAGTGAGCGAGCGAAGCGAGCGCGGAGCCGCTTGCTGGCTGGCGCAGGGGTCAGGGACGTGAACTGTAACATATCTTCCCTTTTGACCTCCACAACCACAACTTCTTGGGTCGTATTTGCAAATCGATAACGCTATACTTGACAGGTCTTTGGATTTTGTTATCACCTTTTCAGGGATGTTGACTGGAGAATATGCATGCTAAACGCAATGATTGTGGATGATGAAGCCCCGGCCCGTTCCGAGCTGCGCTACCTCTTGGAAGAGACGGGGCGCATGGGTACCATCGTTGAGGCATCAAGTGCCCGTGAGGCGGTAGAGCGCCTCATGGAAAACCGTGCTGACGTTATGTTTCTGGACATCTCGATGCCCAAGACAAGCGGCATGCAGCTGGCAGAGGCACTGCACAATCTGAAGAATCCGCCTGCCGTGGTGTTTGTGACGGCGTATAGCGAGTATGCTCTCGAGGCCTTTGGCGTGGATGCCGTGGACTACCTCATGAAACCCGTGGAAACCGATCGTTTGGTGCAGGCGCTGGACAAGGTGGAGGCGCGTCTTAAGCCTGCCAGGCAGAGCAGCCCCTCGGTGGAGCGCATTCCGGTGGAGAAGAGCGGGCGCAAGGTGCTCGTGCCCGTGGATCAGATTCGTTACATAGAGGCAAAGGACGACTACTCCTGCATCTATACCGAC
>CACXZL010000221.1 GCA_902772085.1 uncultured Coriobacteriaceae bacterium
CCGCCCCGTGTTGGCCATGTACGCCTCGAAGTCTTCGCACGAGGAGAAATCCATCTATGGAGCCCAGATACGGGCTGTCGATCGCCCGCGCGCTGATGACCTCGGACTTGTCAACGTCGCGAACCATCTCCCTCGTTCTCGAATCCGTAATCCACTCCTCGAGATACGTGTTGTCGAAGTAGGTCGGAGGATGATAGACGGCGTTCTCCACGTCTCCAAATCTCACGATGATACTGTTGGCGCCAAAGAGTCGTTGAGGTATCGTATTCGGATACCGTGATAGCCTTGTTCCGCCCAGATTCGATTCTGAGACTCTAGGATAACTCATTCTGATGTACTATTGTTTGCCAACCGTCTTCGTGACGTTTCGCGCAATTCCTTCCACATGCGACGGAAGGCCGCAAGAGAGGGGACAGCGATGGACGGCGTCTTGTCGTTTCGCACGGGTCATACTGGCCATAGCACACAGTAAGGAGCATACGTTGAATCTTGCCCAAGCCATAGAGCACGCAAACGCGTTTGTGTTTCCCGCGTTCCTGACGGACGACCTCGCGCGTACGGCAGAGCGCGAGAAGAACGAGGAGGCCATCGGGCTTCTGTGGCAGGCTTGGATGGACGCCCCTCTCGGCGCGGAGCCCTTCCCCTTCGACCTCGTGCGCAGCCTGGCAGACCGCAACCGCGAGCTCTGCGACCTCATAGGCGAGGAGCGTCTGCGTGACCTGCGAGGGACCAGTCTCGCTCAGCACTTGTCGGACAACGACCTCTTGCGCTCGGCAGCCGCCTTGCAGCATCGCGACGTCTCTGAGGTGCGACGCAGCGCCGGTCCAGGGCTTCGCGACATGGGCATCGCCTACACCGAGTCGCCGGTCTCGGGCATGGTCGCGGGTGTGGACATCGAGACGACCAGCCGCTACCCCGACCGCGGCTACATCATCAACGTCGGACTTCAGTTTGTGCAACTCGCCCCAAAGGGCAAGGCCGACAAGGGCTACCTCGCCTATTGCGGCATACCCGATCTATACGCCAACAAGGGCATACCGCTCGACTTCGTCCACCACATCAGCTGGAACGACCTCAAAGACAAGACCTCGTTTCGGCAGAACGCTCCGCTTCAGCAGGCGCTTCTCATGTCGATGGAGATCTTTCCTTACATGGCTCACAACGCGGCCTTCGAGGACTCGTGGTTCATGCTCAATCTCAACGGCTATGCGGAAGGGCGCAAGGCAGGTCGCATCATCCCCATCGACACCCGCGACATCTGTCGCCGCATCGATCCCGAGGTGCGTACGCTGCCCCACGACGCCAAGCCCGCCGCGCTCGAGACGTGGGCACGCCGGCGCAAGACACTCAAGGCGAACGAGAAGGAGCGCCATCTCGGTCTCGACGACGTGGACCTTATGATCCGCACGGTAGAGGCGGAGTTCGCCGAGCGCAATATGTTTGCTGAGTAACGACGCAGGACGCCTCCCGCGTTTGCTCGACAGCCAAAGAGCCGTGCTTCGCACGGAACTCGCTGCCACGTGAACGCGGGAGGCGCCCCGCATGATGTAAGGTCCTGCCCGGCCGCTTTGGGCCACGCGGCCAGGCAACCACGCGGCCAGGCAACCACGCGGCCAGGCAACCACGCGGACGCGGCCACGCGGCCAGGCAACCACGCGGAGGCGGCCAGGCAACCCCGTCTTCTTTACTGGCAGAGCTCACGAGCACAGTCGATGATGTGCTCGGCGTTGAGGCCATAGTAGTCTAGAAGCGCAGAACCCTCGCCCGAAGTGCCAAAGATGTCAAACATGCCGATGCGACGCACGGGCACAGGGCACTTCTCGCTCAGCGTCTCGCACACCGCCGTGCCCAAGCCGCCGACGATGCTACCCTCTTCAATGGTGATGACTTTGCCCGTCTTTTGCGCACAGGTCACCAGGAGCTCCTCGTCAATGGGCTTGATGGTGTGGATGTTTACCACCTGGGCATCGATGCCCTCTTCTGCCAGCTGCTTCGCCGCGTCGAGCGCACGAGGCACCATCATACCGCACGCCACGATGGTAACGTCAGTGCCATCGCGCAACAAATCACCCTTGAGAAGATCGAACTGATAATCCTCGTCGTGAATCGTCGGGCTCGCCAGGCGAGCGACGCGCAGATACGCCGGCCCATCATGCTCCGCCAGGGCAAGCGTGGCCGCATAGGCCTCAACGTCATCTGCAGGCACGACCACCGTCATATGCGGCAGCGAACGCATGATGGCGATGTCTTCCACGGCCTGATGGGAACTTCCGTCCTCGCCACAGCTCGGACCGGCATGGCTTCCCACGATCTTTACATTGAGATGCGCGTTGCATACCGAATTGCGAATCTGCTCAAACGCACGTCCCGTACAAAACACGGCAAACGAAGAGGCGAAGGGTATCTTGCCGCAGGTGGCAAGGCCCGCAGCCGTGCCCACCATATCGGCCTCGGAGATGCCCATGTCGAAGAAGCGCTCAGGATGCTGTGCACCAAAGCCCGCAGACTTCGTCGATCCAGCCAGATCTGCATCAAGTGCCACCACCTGCGGATTTGTGTTTCCCAGCTCGATGAGTGCCTTGCCATAGGCCTCGCGGGTTGCAGAGTTCATAGGTGCTCCTCCTTCGGCCTAGTTTGCCGCCAGCTCGGCGAGTGCCCGTTTTGCCTGCTCGGCGTTTGGCGCCACCCCATGCCAGTCCACGACGTTTTCCATAAACGAGACGCCTTTGCCCTTCACCGTCTCGCACACGATCACGGTCGGCTTGCCCTCAGTCGCCTTCGCCGCAATGATCGCAGCGTCTATGGCGTCGAGATCGTGTCCGTCTATGCGCATGGCGTTCCAACCAAAGGCCCTGAACTTCTCGTCGATGGGCTCCACGTTCATGACTTGGCTGTTTGGTCCATCGATCTGAAGGCCATTGTGGTCTACGAAGGCGATGACGTGATCGAGCCTGTAGTGCGCAGCGCTCATGGCTGCCTCCCACACCTGGCCTTCTTGAAGCTCGCCATCACCCATGACGCAGTACACGTAGTAGTCTCGTCCATCCAAGCGGCCGGCAAGCGCCATGCCGTTTGCCACCGAAAGCCCTTGTCCGAGCGATCCGGTGCTCATGTCCACGCCGGGCGTCTCAGTCCTACATGGATGGCCTTGCAGGCGCGAACCGATCTTGCGCAGCGTGATGAGCTCTTCTTCGGGGAAGAACCCACGCATGGCAAGCGCGGCATACAGTGCCGGAGCCGCATGGCCTTTGCCCAACACAAATCGGTCCCGGTCTTCCCATAAAGGGTTGCCGGGATCGACGTGCATGTGCTTGAAATACAGCGTGGCTATGATATCGGTTGCAGAAAGCGATCCGCCAGGATGCCCCGATCCGGCGGCTGCGAGCATCTCGACTATATGTGCCCGCATCTTCTTTGTGACGTTCACGAGATCGTACGCCATTGGACAGTCTCCTTTGAAAGGTAATCCCTATCTAAGAAGTATAGACCCGTTTACCGACAAAACTGAGACGATTGACGGAGTTCTTTTTATTTCTTTTGTTCGTACGTACCGTTGTAGCGATCGCTGTATTGCGAAAACTCGCGCGCCCAGTCAGGCAGGTCCTTGCCCGCGGCCGTAATCCAGCTGCTCACGTCCGCACGAAACTCCTTCTGATAGCTCGTCTTTGCCTCGTCCACCACTATGTAGAGGTCTTCCTTGCCCCTGAGCGCACGGGTGGCCCGTACGATGATGTGCATGCTGATGTAGCCCACTATGAGACAGGACGCACCGGCGGTCGTCACGTTGAAGAGCGTGATGACGGACGGGTTGATAAAGGATCTGAACTGCGCAAACACCGCCGTCTGGAAAGCGTAGAGCGATACGAGGGACGCCGCGAGGTTGATGGACTTGCTCGCGGAGATGAGCGGGCTCTCCAACTTGCGATAGTTCCAGAGGTTGCGCGCGGAATTGATAAGGGTGTAGAAGGTGAAGGCCCCGACCACGAAAACCATGTGGCCAGGATACTCCTTGGGCTCGCTGCCGCCGTTGTTTACCAGAAGGCCGATTACAAGAATGAATATGGTCAGGACCAGCATGAGCACCCCGCACTTGCGATAGCGACGCAGCTCTTCTCGTCCATCCGCCGCCTCATGCCGTATGTAGTGGAGCATGAGCACGCGTGTGGCGGTAAGCAGGATGTAGTAGAGCGCCAGCGCATCGAACCATGCTGACTTGCGCGTGAGACCGATGAGCGCCTGATACATGGAATAGGTGAGGTTCACGCCAGTAGATATATGGACCGATGCCTCAGCACGAAACCACAGGTCTGTACGATAGTCGTTCACTGCCTTGAGCATTGGTCGACGACGGCCAAACGACGGACGGCAACAAGGAGTCCCATGCACGGTATGCACGCGCGCCTGCCAAGGCATTTTGTATTGGAAGAACGGCTCGAACGCTATGCGGACGCCATAGAGCTCGAGCCGCGGCGCTATGCAGGCAGATGGTCCGAAGCCTGCACACCGCTGGGCGGCTCGGGGGAGGAGCGGCCGTTTGGAAGCGTTCGCCTGGATTTGGGCTGTGGCAAGGGCGCCTTCGTGGTGGAGGCCGCGCGGCGCAACCCCGACGTACTGTACGTGGCGATGGATTCAGAGCCCCTCTGCATCGCGTATACGGCGCAGCATGTGATGGAGGCGGGTCTTCACAATGTCGTGGTAGTGCCTGGGCTGGGCAGCCTCGTGCACCGCGCGTTTGGGCCAGGGGAGGTCGACTGCATTCACCTCAACTTCCCGACCCCGTTTCCCCGCAAGAAGGAGGCGGACAAGCGACTCGTAGCACTCGAAAGGCTTCTGGAGTATCGCACGGTGTTGGCGCCGGAGGGCACCGTGCGACTGCGCACGGACAGTCAGCCCTTGCGCGACTTTACCCTCACCCAGCTACGGATTGCCGGCTACGAGGTCGTGTGGTCAAGCGACGACGAGCGATCCGACCTGCCCGACGAGCCCACGAGCGAGTATGAGCAGCGACTTACGTCGCAGGGCGCCAAAGTCTATGGCTTATGGGCGACCCCGCGCGAGCTTATCGGCCCTCCCGTTCAGACTGCGTCATTGAGCCTGGTGGACTATCTACCCGAGGATCTCTTTGCAAGCGGTTACGTACCCCATGGCATGGACGGCGCCATCACCAACCTGCGCAATCGCCGCGCTCATGGCCGCTAGCGCATGCCCAGCCGCGCGTATTGTGTCACGGTGACGTGACAACGGGGTCGTGACATGACAACGTGACAAGGGGGTCGGAGGCCTTTGTCACGTTTGCCACGGGGACGCGTTAACACGCCACGCGTGTGGTTATTGGCCCCTTCTGTATACCACCCACGAACCTTGCCACAAAGCGCCAAACCCACCAAACGCCCTAGACAAGCAGCCACACCCAGTCCCTCAGCGAAGCGAGGACAGCCTGAGCACGGCGCTTGTTCATGACGCCAAAAGGAATTGCCGCTTCCTTCGGGGCGGCCCACAAACAAGAACGCTACGCCCCCGAGCGGATCGCGCTAGTTGAACTTCACGAACTTGTTTGCGAGGTGATAGAGCGCCAAGGTGATGGACTTGCCCAAACGGCCAGGCAGATTGGTAGCTTGGCCCATGATGCCCAGGCGGCAACGACGCCACATGCGCCGGTCGTATGCATGCAGGTCAGACCACAGCCTCTCCAGCTCGTCCATGGCGTCAGGGCGCTCAGACAAGCGCGAGAACACCGAGCAGATGGACATCATTATCACGAAGTAGTTGATCATATAGCTCCGCAGCTGCGGAATCTGGACGTCGTCGTAGATGTGATAAGACTCCATCATGATGCGCGTGATGAGAACCTGCTGGTCGATACGGCTCGCCATGACCTTCTCGTTTACGGACTGGTCCTCACGACCGATGAAGTAGCGGTAGAGGTCCTCGTTCAGATAAAACATCCGTTTGCAGCGAGGCAAAGGCACCCAAGCGTAGATGTTGTCGACGTAGAAGGTGTGCGCCGGCAGCGGCACTCCCTCCTCGCGCAAAACGGACGTGCGGTAGCAGAGGGCATGCATGAGCAGGTTCTGCGTTATGTTGAAGTGGCCAATCTCGTGCCAGCCAAAGACGCGGCCCTCGGGAAGCACGCGCGTATAGTCAACGACATGCTGGGTGTTGTCGACAGAATGCTCGTAGACGTAGTTTGCGATAAACAGATCCACGTCCGCGTGAGCCGCTTCCGTCTCGCGGATCTTCTGAAGCAGCGCGGAGAGGGCGTCGGCATCCAGCCAGTCGTCAGAATCCACGACCTTGTAGAATGTGCCCGTCGCGTTCGACAGGCCCGTGAGCACGGCCGTGCCATGGCCACCGTTCTCTTGATGTACCGCCTTGATGACCTCCGGGTACTTCTCGGCCCACTCGTCTGCTTTGGCGGCGGTGTTGTCCTTGAAGGACCCGTCGTCCACGATGACGATCTCGATGTCCTGCGCACCGTCGGACCCATCCAAGATGGACTGGATGCACGTATCCATGTATGCAGCAGAGTTATAGCAGGGAATGCCAAAGGTAATAATCTTATCCATATGGGCCTCTCTAAGGTTGAAATGCTCGTAGTATAGTACTACGCATGCCGGCGCACGGTGTCCCCGACGCGCCAATCTGCGCCAAAGGCACGAAAGCGGCAAACAAGAACCCGCCGTGGGTTCGTTCACGACGGGCTTTGTGTGCTATTTGCCGGCAAGCTCGGTGGGCCATGCGGCATCGGCGGGCATGGGCCCTGCCTTGACCACGTCCATCTTTATGCTGCTGTCGGATTCCATAAGCTCCTGAATGGTGACGAAGCGATAGCCCGCTTCCTTCCATTTCGAGATGATCTGCGGAAGCGCGTCGAGGTCTTGGCTGCGATCCCCTCCGCCGTCGTGCATGAGTATCACGCTGCCTGGCCACATGTAGTTGGTGCAGTTCTGCACTATACGCTCCACGCCGGGCTTTTCCCAGTCGAGGGAGTCGTGCGTCCAGAAGAGGGAAACAGACATGGCACCGTTTGTCTTGAGCCATACCTGCTCGTCTATATCGCCATAGGGCGGGCGG
>CACXZL010000222.1 GCA_902772085.1 uncultured Coriobacteriaceae bacterium
CGCGGCGCGCACTTTGCTGCAGCTCGGCACGAGAGATGCCCAAGGGTTTGTCGCGCACCACCAGCACGTGGCTCATGCTGCCCGGCATGAGCACGTCCACGCCGGCGCGAATCCTATAGGCGTTGTTTCGCAGCTCGGGAAACTCGGGGCTTCGCGCCGGCCGCATCCACCAATCGGTGATTACCACGCCGTCAAAGCCCCACTCCTCACGCAACACGGTCGTCGCCAGGTCATAGTGGTAATGAGCCCACACGCCGTTGATTTTGTTGTACGAGGTCATAATGAGCGCAGGATGTGCCTCACGCACGCAGATTTCGAAACCTCGCAGATAGATTTCGCGAAGGGCACGCTCCGAGACGCGTGAATCGCTGGTATTGCGCTTGGTCTCCTGATTGTTGCACGAGAAGTGCTTGGGGCATGCACAGACGCCCGCATCCTGCAAGCCACGCACGACAGCGGCGGCCATAAGGCCCGAAGCGAGAGGGTCTTCGGAGAAGTACTCGAAGTTGCGACCACAACGAGGATTCCGCTGGATGTTCATGCCCGGCGCGAGAAGCACATCCACGCCGTAACCGCGCAGCTCCTCGCCCATGCGGGTATAGAGCTCCTGCACGAGCGCGACGTCCCAGGTGCTTGCGAGCGCCGTCGCGCATGGAACAAGCGCGCATTTGGCATCGAGACGGGCGCCGGAAGGACCGTCGGCACAGATCGCGGCCGGTATGCCACGCTTGCGCAACGCCGGCGTAACGCCCCCGAAGGCACCAGCGTTGCCCGGCGCCCCGAGAGAGCTGTTCATGGTACCTTCGCCGCAGGTCAGCGCCTCAAGCTCCCCATCGGTGAGCTGCGCCACGAACTCATCGAGCGTCACCGTGCCGTTGGTCGCCTCTTCGAAGGCGAGGTTCTCCTGAGGGATGGGCGGCAACTCCTTCGGCAGGTTCTCGCTTATGCGTGCGCGCAGGGCGTTGCTTCCCAGGCAGATGGAGGAGCACTGTTCCAAGATTCTTCGCACAGGTATCTCTACGCCCGTCGCCGCTTGCGTACAGTCGATCTGATAGCTCCCAGCCTCAAGCACAAACGCTGACGCGTCCTCGTCATATATCGACAGGCTCTTCAAGTCACATGAAAGCTCGAGCTCCTGGCTGGTGCCTGGTGCGAGTTCGCCCGTCTTGCCAAAGGCCGCAAGCACACGCGTCGGCCTCGGACGAGCCGCCTTCTTGGGTGGCTCGCACCAAAGCAACACGACGTGACGACCGGTGCGTGTGCCGACGTTTGCGACGCGCACATGCGCCACGAGCTTTTCCTTGTGCAACTCCACGTGGGCTATCTCTTCTTCGAAGCGTGTGTATGACAGGCCGTGGCCAAAAGGGAAAAGAACCCTGTTTGGGGCATTCGTATCGAAGTGACGATAGCCTACGAAGATGTCCTCCGCATACTCGACCCGGCCTTTATTCGCAAAGGTAGCGCTGCTTGGATAGTCCTCGTATGCGCGGGCTATGGTACAGGCAAGTTTTCCGCTTGGGCACACCTTGCCGTACAGGACGTCCGCGACGGCGTGTCCGGCCTCCATGCCACCGTGCCACGCAAGCAACACCGCGTTGATCTTGCCCTCGAACTCCTCGACCCACGAGAAGTCGATAACGTTGCCGGTGTCCACTACCACCACCACGCGCTCGAATGCAGCCGCCACGACTTGAAGCATCCTGTGCTCGTCATCCGTAAGATAAAAGCCGCCTGGGGCAAGGGGCATGTCGACGTCTTCGCCCACAGCACGACCCACGACCACGATGGCCGTCCGCGCTCGATGCGCAGCCGCCCGTGCAAGCTCCGCGGGAACGGGCATCTCCTGATGGTTCGTTGGCCAGTGGCCCCACCATCCCTTCTCCGCCCGATGTCCTTCCGAGCCACACCATGTCTTGTATATCTGTGCCAGCACATGGTCGTATGACGCCTTGGCCTCGTCCAGCCCATCCAGAAGATTGGTGCAGTAGGCGGGATGCACGCTGCCGCCGCTGCCATAACCCATGGAGAACCAGTCTAGCTGGCATCGCCCAAACACCGCAACCTCTTCGTCACGCTTGAGCGGCAACGTTCCATCGTTCACGAGGAGAACGCATCCTTCCGCAGCCGCCTGACGTGCAAGCTCCGACATCTCCCCGGTGACGCCGCCTTCGGACGTGCCTTGGCGTTCGGTTTGCGAGAGTCCGCTGCCCGTGACGGAATCCACGACCCGCTGGGCGACCCTTTGGGCATATCTGCGTATGACAGGCATTTTGCCTCCTCTTTTGTTTGCTGGCTGCCGTGCTTCTACTGCTGGGGGTGCGAGGTGAGATGCCAGCCCTTGCAGTAGCTGCATCGATAGCTGTGCAGGCCGGTGCGTCCATATGCCGCGCACGACGCGATGGCATCTTCGGCCTCCGCATGCGTTGCATAGCGATTCTTTGACTCGCAAGACTTATGGCGAAGAGCCACCGCCCGCTCGACCTTCATCGCCTCCTGATGCCGCTCTTCGCGCGCAAACACGTCGTCCATTCCGCCAAAACCGGATTCAAACGCTTCACGCTGCTTGCGAAGGGCCGATTTCTTGTGACTCGCCATACCTACCTCCTCGCCGAAGCCCCAAAAGAACGAATGTGACGTTCGAGTGCCTCCACATCGCCCGTGTGAAGATAGCCCTGCATGCCGGCACGCTCCGCCGCCGCCACGTTTACTTCGGTATCGTCCACAAAGAGGCACTCGCACGGCTTGAGGCCGTAGCGGTCGCAAAGGATCTGGAATATGCCGAGATCTGGTTTTACCACGTGCTCAAAAGCGGAGACGACCTCGCCGTCGAAGCAGTCGATGGCCGGCAGGCTATGGCGGTACTCCGTGAATTGCACGCCCGCGTTTGAGAGCAGGTAGATGCCGTATCCCTCCCGCTTGAGCGAGCGGATGAGCTCGCCGATATGGGGAAGCATCGTGCGATGCTCATACCAATGCCGCGCCGCCTCTTCCGCCGCTCCCGCCAGACGATCGGGCAGCCGGCGTTGCGCGGTCCAGACCACCGTTTCGGATGAGACGGCGCCCGCGTCTTGGAGCGACCACTCAGGCCCGCCATACACCTCGCGCGCTATAAGTTCCGCATCGGCATCGTTTTTGGTGAAGGTACGAGCGAGCTTGAGCGGGTTCCACTCCATGAGAACGCCACCCATGTCGAAGACCACCGTACTGATGCGCGCCATATCGTCTCCTTTAGCCATGTGGGACATCACCTTTCAGCAGGCCACCTTATAGCTTACCTGAAAAGTGCTCGAGTGCGGCCGCGATGCCATCGTCATTGTTTGAAAGGGTGACGTAGTCCGCGACGGCTCTCACCTCGTCGACGGCATTGCCCATGGCCACGCCAATCCCCGCCCACTCGATCATGGACTGATCGTTCTGCGCGTCGCCAAAGGCAATGACCTCGCTGCGATCTATGCCAAGCACGGAGAACGTCTCCTTGAGGGCGCGGGTCTTGTCGACGCCCAAAGGCGTGAACTCGTAGTAGTACGGCGCGGTAAACATGGCGCTGAGCTCGCCTTCGAACGGAGCGCCCATCTCTTGCCAGTGCTCTTGCAAGTACTCGGGCTGCCCCGCCACGAGGATCTTGTTTAGCTTCCAGTCGAGGAAGGCTGCGTTGTTTGCCACCTCGCAGAGCAGGTAGTTGTTGTTGTGCGCTTCGTATTCGGCGATGTTCCACGGCTCGCCGTCTCGCGTGATGGTAAAGAAGGCGTTCTCCAGATACATGTAGGCATCGCGGTCGTAGATGGGACATACGTCGAAGCTTTGCATGTGTGCGAGCACGCGCTTGCCCTGATCAACCGTGAGGGTCTGCTGGAAGTACACCTCGCCCGTCTGGTAGTTCATGGCCTTGGCGCCGTTGAAGCAGACGAAGATGCCGTTGTGGCGTTTCATATCGAGCGTGTCGGCAAAGCCGGTGAGGCCCATGTTTGCGCGGCCGGACGCCAGAACGAGAACGGCACCAGCATCTTGCGCAGCCAGCAGTGCATCGCGGGTGCGGGGCGTGATCTGCTTCTGATCGTTTGTAAGCGTACCGTCGATGTCGAGCAAGATGGCTTTGATCATGGGGGCCTCCTCAGCGCGTGGTTTCCGTAGGTCCATTATGACACGAGCGCTATGAGCGCGCACAGCAGCATCGGCAACGTTTCGCGATTTATGTTTGTATGCGGAAAACATACAATCGATGCCGTTTTCAGGTTTACTAACTTGGATGTTACCGATATTTATGTTTCGATTGTATGGTAGCTATTTTACCTACCATACAATCGA
>CACXZL010000223.1 GCA_902772085.1 uncultured Coriobacteriaceae bacterium
GGGCGTGCAGGTACTTGAAGTTGGCGCTACCGGTGCACTTGAACACATCGAGCGGGGTGCATGCGAAGTAGGGCATCGCCTTAAGCGCCTCGTCGTTGAGGCATGCCGCGCTGATCGAGCCGAACATCGTGCCATTGGGCAGCGGCGTCTGGGCGAAGTTCATCATGGCGAGCCAATACCCATCGGGAACGCCCTTGAGCATGGTGTTCTTGTAGAACTCAGACACCACCGAGACGAACATGCTCGAAGAGTGCTCGCGGAACACCTGCAGGCCCTTGTCGGAGACGGGAATCTTCTTGGGAGCGCCAGAGGTGCCCGAGGTGCTGGCGTAGTACACCACCGGATACGCCGTGAGGATGTTCTTCTCGTCATGTTCCGCCATGCGCGTGATGGCATCCTCGTAGTCCTCGTACGTCGTCAGGGGCAGCCGCTCCCGATACGTGTCGATGTCATGGATGCTGGCGAAGTCGTACTGCTTGCCGTACTCGGTGTCCTTGTTGTCTTCGAGCAGGCGGAAGAGCAGGTCGCGGTTGGCCTGTTCCGCCACGCGGCTGCTTGCGTCTGCCGCGTGCAGCACCTTGTACGACCGCTGCTTGAGCACTGTCGACACCACATGGTTCATCTGGTCCTTGGCGACCGTCCCGACGGTCTTACCTACGGTTTGGCCAACGGCGTCCCTAATGGCCGCTGCCTGGCTCAGGGTATCTTTGATTGACATGGCTGGCACCTACTCTATGGTGATGAACTGTGCGAGCTTTGTTACGGTAAGGACTTCCATGACATCGGGAAGCGCATTGCGCACATGCACGGCGCCTGGCTTTCCGAGTGCCTTTTGGGTGGCGAGCAGGACGCGCAGGCCGGCGCTGGAGATGAATTCCATGGAGGCGAAGTCGAACACGACCGTTGTCACCTCCGCAAGAGACTCGTTCACCACGTCGTGGAACTCAGATGCGTTGATAGCATTGACGCTACCCTCAGGCGCAATGGTGAGCGTCGTCCCCTCGACGGTTTTCCGGAATGTGGTCATGTTCATTCCCCCCTGCGTTGACGTCTGATGCCAAGGAACCCTCATGGGACAGCTTGTGCGATTCGGCGGGCCTGCGCAGTGCCTGCGTCACACGTGTCTCGCCGAATAACACAAGCTGTTTATGACAGCATCTAGGCGAATTATGGCATACCAATGTTGTCTACAATCACATGCAAGGAGACGGCAGCGGCGAAAGGTGCGAGGATGCGCGATGTCCTGTTTTGGAGGGGTTTGCTGGCTCCCGAAGGTCCTCGCATGCGTGCCCTGTGCTTTGCGGCGGTGCTGGCGATCAGCGTGTCCATGAGCTTCTTGCAGTTGGGTTTCGTGTCCATTGCGCCCTTCGGCGCCCGGTTGTGCTACGCCATGGGCCTGCTGATTCCGATCGTAGTGGGATCGCTTCTGCTTGGGGCCTGGCTCGGCGCGCTCGGTGGCCTCCTCGCTGCCGTGGCGATGTGCGTCCATGCCTGGCTCGAGCCGCTCAACATCGTGGAGAAGTGCCTCGTGCTCATCGTGCCGCCGGTCTTTGTTGCGCTGTTCACGCTGGTGGGGTTGGTTGCCGGCCTCCTCTTTTCCGTGGCGCTTCGCAACGAGCCTAGCGGGATCAATCGTCACCTCTTGCTTGTGGGTGCCTGCATTGTCCCGGCGATCGCGGCAACCATCGTCTTTGACGTAAGCGTGCGTGCTGGCATCTATGCCACGTTCTTCACGCTTACCGAGCTGGGATCTCCGCCCGCCCAGGTAGTATGCGACCTTGTCCTGATGGCATGCGCCACGCTGGTTTGCGATTATGTGGCCATGCGTTGGTACGAGCGCCGTCAGTACATGGGCGTACGCACCATCGTGCGAACGCAGATGATCGTCGTGCTCGCTGTCGTCTTCGTTGCCACCCTGGCCGCATGCTTTGTGGCCATCACGCGCGCCGATCGCAAGGACGCGTATCGCAGCATGCAATCGACGCTCGCATACGTGCGCGACCAGTGCCTTGGCCGATGGGCACGTGTCGAGGAGCTGGAGGCGACGGGCGAGCTCGGCAAGCTCTCCAGCGACGCGCAACGTGCGATTGCGGATGACGTTTCCGTACGAAGCGCCGTGGAAGAGTACTCGCAGGACCTGGGTACGCTTGTCATTGTCAGAGACGGTGTGGTGTTCTGCTCGAACAATAATGCATATCCTGCGGGCGAAGTCTTTCGGGACGCCTTTGGGCAGGACGGCACAGAGTTCGTGGCGTCACTCGCCCGCACGGCCTCCATGGAACAGACCCTCATGGTCAACGCCGTTGACAGGACGGAGCTAGCCTACGCTTGTGGCGTTGCCGTAGACGACGACTGCTACGTGCTTATGGAGAGAGGCTTTTCCAGCGTCTTTGACCATCGACGCGAAACCATGGCGGGAGCCACGTTGGTGGCAATCGCCATAATTGCGGTCACGTACTATCTGGGCTCTCGTCTGTTGCAGAAGGTGCTCATCGGGCCGATCGACCGCACAAACGCCTCGCTCGAGCAGATCGTGCATGGAGACCTTGAGGTCATCTTGAGCGAGACGGGAAGCGTCGAGTTTGCCTCACTTTCGGCCGAGATCAACGAGACGGTGGACCGACTCAAGGGATGGATCGGTGAGGCAGAGCGGCGCATGGAGAGCGAGCTTGCCGCTGCGCGTGCCATCCAAGAGAGTGCGTTGCCCACGGTCTTTCCTTCGATTCCCGATGCCTTCGAGCTGTACGCCTCCATGGAGCCCGCACGCGAGGTCGGTGGCGACTTCTACGACTTCTTCATGCTGGACGACCACACGGTCGGGTTTCTTGTTGCTGACGTGAGCGGCAAGGGCGTTCCTGCGGCGCTCTTCATGATGCGAGCAAAGAACGAGCTTGCCAGTCGCATGCAATCGGGCATCGACCTGCTCGAAGCCATGATGCTGACAAACGAGCATCTGTGCGAGGGCAACGATGCGCTTACCTTTGTCACGGTGTGGGCGGCAACGTTCGACTGGAGCACGAACACGCTGACGTTCGTGAATGCCGGGCACAATGAGCCGCTCCTGTTGCGGGACGGACGCTGGGAGTGGTTGCGCGGTAGCGATGGTCCCATCATGGGGTTCTCGGAGTTTGCCGTGTTTGAGAAGCGCACGCTTACGCTTGCCGCCAACGACGAGCTGCTTCTCTTTACCGATGGCGTGACGGAGGCCATGAACGCCGATTCCAAGCAGTACCGCGAGGCGCGCCTCAAGGAGCTGGTGGAACAGAACGTCGAGCTTGCCCCACGCGACCTCGACGCAGCGATCCGTGCCGACCTGGCAACGTGGGCGGCCGGAGCAGAGCAGTCGGATGACATTACTATCCTGGTCTTCCGCGTGTGCTAGCTGCTAGGGAAGAGAAGAGGGTGAAGACAGGCTTGCGGGCTACTACTCGTGTTAGGGCACGATACTCGAGACCATGAGTGGCCCTCGCCGAAGCTCAACTGTGCGGCCTGCACACAATAGACTATCATTGCCACTATGCAGGCACATCAAAGGATGAGCTATTGGCGATGATGGAGGAAGCACATGAGAGGTAAGACGAATTCCTCGTCGGCCTTCTTACTCGATGCCATGTATGCCTCCCGCGTGCGAGCCAGTCACGGGTGACATTATCGCAGACCCTCCGGACACATGAGGAGCCTTGCGGGTGAGCGTGTCCACGCTTCACAGGGTTTCGACGCTGCTACAACATAGAGAAGCCGTAGCATGGTTGTACGGTCATGCGAAGCTCCTCAGCTCCTGTGGGGCGAGCCTCCTGCCCATGACCTCGTCTATCGTCATGGCGGCCGCCCGCTTGGCGTCTGCGTCTGCGCTCGCGTAGATGTTGAGCGTCATTGCCGCGTTGGCGTGTCCCATGATGGAGCTCACGGTCTTGACGTCGATTCCCTCGGCGATTGCGAAGGTGGCGAAGGTGTGCCGGAGGTCGTGGAAGGTCGGCCTCCTGCCTTGTGTTCCCACGAGGCCCATGGAGTCGGCGAGGGCCTTCCAAGGCCTCCAGAGGCCATGCGTCTTCATGAACGAGCCGTCCACCTCACCGAGGACGTAGATCTGGGACATGCGCTCCTCCGAGGGCTCGAGGCCCGCGATGATGAGCTCGGTCTCCTGAGCGTCCTTCCTAGCCTTCAGCTTCTCCGCAAGGGCGATCGTGAGGGGGATGTCTCGCACGCTCGTGCGCGTCTTGGGAGGCTTGACGTAGTACTTTCCGTTGTCGCGCGCCACGGACCTCCTCACCCAGAGGGTGCGGTTCTTGAGGTCCACGTC
>CACXZL010000224.1 GCA_902772085.1 uncultured Coriobacteriaceae bacterium
ACGAAAACAAATAGCCGCGGAGCGCGTCGTGCCACGCCGTCGCCGTACATATAAAAAGTGGTGGAGGCCCAGCTAGTGGGCCTGGCCCCTGCATGGTTTTTATGACTGCAAACTGGTGACCCCGCGTCGGCGGCTCACACCATAGAGAAGGAAAATGAACATGTCGGATGAGCTGAAGGCCAAGGAAAACGCGGTATTCGACTAGGAGCTGTCGGTGGACGACCTCGACGCGGCTAGCGGGTGTGAAGATGACAAGGGGGACAGGCCACTTGTCTTGTGTGAGACCAGACAAGTGGCCTGTCCCCCTTGTCTGGTTTATACCATCTCTTCCGGCTTGAAGACCTCATCGAACTTCTCGGCGGTCAAGAAGCCAAGCGCAAGGCACGCCTCACGAAGGCTCGTTCCCTCCGCATAAGCCTTGTGCGCAACCTTGGCCGCGTTCATGTACCCGATGTGCGGGTTCAAACAAGTCACAAGCATAAGAGATTCATTCAAATTCTGCGCCATCTTTTTGCGATTTGCCTGTATGCCCACGGCGCAGTGTTCGTTGAAGGAAAGGATTGCGTCTGCGAGCAGGGTTGCGGACTGCAAGAAGTTGTAGGCGATGACCGGCATGAAGACGTTGAGCTCGAAGTTTCCCTGGCTTGCGGCGAATCCTATGGTGGCATCGTTGCCCATGACCTGTACGGCTACCATGGTGACGGCTTCGCACTGCGTGGGATTCACCTTGCCCGGCATGATGGAGCTGCCTGGTTCGTTCTCGGGGATTGAGATCTCCCCAATGCCGTTGCGCGGGCCACTGGCGAGCCAGCGAACGTCGTTTGCGATCTTCATCATGTTTGCCGCAAGCGTGCGCAGGGCCCCAGACGCAAAGGAGATGGCATCCTTGGCCGTGAGCGCGTGGAACTTGTTTGGATCCGTCTCAAAGCTATGCCCGGTGAGATCGCTCACACGCTTGGCGACGGCGACGTCGAAGCCCGCGGGGGCGTTGAGTCCCGTGCCGACGGCGGTACCGCCGAGGGCGAGCTGCGAGAGCTGGGGAAGCGTGGCTTCGATTTGTGCCGCCGACGCCTCGAGCATGCCGCGCCATCCGCTGATTTCCTGAGAGAAGGCGATGGGTACGGCGTCCTGCAGGTGCGTACGCCCGGCCTTTATCACGCCTTCATGCTCGCGCTCGAGTCGCTCGAAGGTTGCCTCCAACGTTTGGATGGCGGGCAGTAAGCGCTCGGTAAGGGCGAGCGTGGCGGCGATGTGCAGGGCGGTGGGGAAGGTGTCGTTGGAGGACTGGCTCATGTTTACCGTGTCGTTGGGATGAACGCGCGTGGAGTCGCCGCGCTGCTCGAGCAGCTGGTTTGCGCGGTTTGCGACCACCTCGTTCACGTTCATGTTTGACTGGGTGCCCGATCCCGTCTGCCACACGACCAACGGAAAGGCATCGTCGTGTTTGTGGGCCAGTATCTCGTCGCACACCTGACCTATAACCTTGCACGTCTCGCTGTCCATGCGGCCGAGTTCGGCGTTTGCCTGAGCTGCGGCTTTCTTGAGGATGGCAAATGCCCGTATGATCTCGCGTGGCATGCGCTCACCGCCGATGCGGAAGTTCTCGTGACTGCGCTGGGTCTGCGCGCCCCAGAGCGCATCGAGGGGTACCCGCATCTCGCCCATAGAATCGTGCTCTAACCTATACTCCATTGCTTCTCTTTCTCGCGTCGTTCGAATGGTGGTCCATCAAAAAAAGAGCACCGTGCGTCTGAGACACACGGTGCGTCCCGTTTGTCTGTGCTAGAGCGCGACGGTGCGCTCCTCGTCGATAGCTGCGACCTTGCGGCGGCGGTTTGCATAGCGCTCTGCCGTGAGCGCATCGGTGGACATCCACGTCTTCACGATCGCCATGGCGAGAACGGGACCGATGAGCTTTCCGCCGATGCACAGCACATTCGCGTCGTTGTGCTGGCGGGCAAGCTCTGCGCACACGGGGTCTTGGCACACGCAGGCAAAGATGCCGCGGAACTTGTTTGCGATCATGGCGGAGCCATAGCCCACACCATCAACGAAAATACCGCGTTCGCACTCACCTGTGGCGACTGCCTTGGATGCGGGGTATATGAAGTCGGAGAGGTCGCAGCCCTCCTCGTCGTAGGTGCCGAAGTCGACGACTTCGTGTCCCTCTTCCTCGAGCCATGACTTGATTTGGTTCTTGAGCTGAGTGCCGGCGTGGTCGTTTGCCATAGCGATCCTCATGATGTTCCCCCTTCTTTCAACGGGCCTGCTATGTAATAAGTGTACTTCTCTTTGCTGTATTGGCACAGCCAGAGAGGCCAAAAAAAGGCAAACGCCCCTTCGACAAGCACTTGTTTTCACGGAATCGCCAGGGCGCCGGGTCTGCGATCTGCTGGAATCACGTTTGGCGAGGGGTCTCCTGCTGGAATCGCGTTTGGCGAGCCTCGCCAAACGGAAAACCGACAGAAATTCCCTCGCCAAACGGAAAACCAGCAGACAATTCCTCGCCAAACGGAATTCCGAGTGCACGGCCCTCGCCAAACGGAAAACCGACAGAACCTCCCTCGCCAAACGCAAAACCAGCAGACGCTCCCTCGCTAAACGAGATTCCGACAGGGGCCTTCCCCGCCAAACGCAAAATCGTCAGAAGCCTGGTGGCCGGCCCGTGAAAACACGCGCTTTGCGGGGTTTGTCCCAGTGCGCATGGGAAATTGCTCCACGCGATTCTCATACGTTACCATATACTATGAAGTAGATGGTATGTGTTGAGGCAAACGTAGAGAGAGGAGCTGCTATGGCAGACAAGGACGAGGCAACTTTGAACGAAGCCGTTGAGGAAGAGGTCGTTCAAGAGGAAGCTGTTCAGGAAGAAGTCGTCCCAGAAGATGCCGTCCAAGAGGAAGTAGCAGAAGCAGAGGACGCCGTAGAGGCTGACGGCGGCGATGAAGGTCCTGCGGAGGACGAAGCCGTTGAGGACGAAGCGCAAAAGACGGAGCACGACGAGTACATAGAGAGGCTTGCTGCTGGGTTTGCGTCGCTCGTTGCCAAGGGCGAGGAGGTCGTTGCTGCGTTGGGCGCTCAGGCCGAGGCGGCCGGAAAGGCATTTGAAGAGAAAGCCGCGGGCGCAGACGCCGGATGGAGTGATTTTGCAGATGAGATTCAGTCGCGCATGAAGGCGGCGGCCGCTCAGTTCGCGAAGGATCTTGAAGTGTTCTCAGATGCGGTCGACAAAAAAGAGGAAAAGGCCGCTCCCGGAGATCCAGATGCGACGCAGACGTCTGCGGACGTTGCCGATGCCGTCGATGCGGTGCCGTATAGGCCACAATTCACGCCTGCCACGCTTGCCATGCGCGAGCGCATGCGCGTGGGTACGCATAGCGAGCTCATGCTCACCGATCCCGAGTTTGTGGAACGCTTTGCAAACTTCGCATTCGACGACGTGCCGTCGGATGTAGACTTGCCCGATCGCACGCGTTTCATGTGCTGGCTTGCCACGCTTTTGGGCTGCCAAGGGATTGACGAGTTCTGTGCGTTGCTGCCTGCCGCACTGAACGTGGGGGTCGAGCCAGAGGCCGTAAAGGAAATCGTCTATCAGGCGACGGCATATCTGGGCATCGGTCGCGTCTATCCATTCCTGAAGGCGACGAACGAGGCCCTGACGGCTGCCGGCGTGCAACTTCCGCTCAAGCAGCAGGCGACGACGCTTCCCACGGAGGCGAGCCGTTATGAGGGTGGCGAAGAGGCGCAGGTGGCCTGCTTTGGCGAGCAGATGCACGGGTACAAGGACCGTGGTGCGGCTGACTATCCCCACATCGCGCAGTGGCTGGTAAAGAACTGCTTCGGTGACTGGTATGCACGTGGAGGCCTTACCATCGCCGAGCGCGAGATGGTGACCTTCTGCTATATCGCAGCTCAGGGTGGATGTGAGCCGCAACTCAGGGCTCATGCTGCCGCCAACGTGCAGTGTGGCAACGATCGCGCGTTCCTCATCAAGGTGGTGAGCAACAACGTGCCCTTCATAGGATATCCGCGTTCGCTCAATGCCATGTCAGTCGTAGAGGAAGTCACGGGTTCCAAGGAATAAGAATTCTTTTCGCGTCCGCCGGATTGGGCTGACCGTCCGAAATCATCTCATGAAGGATCGCATGTAAGCGGAACCCGGCCAGCCCTTGGAAGTGTCATGTCCGAGGGCTGGTCGGGTGACTCATACTTCGTCTCGATTGACGTCCTTTGGACGATCGAGATGCGCGGTGCTTGTCTTACCCCTGTTGATTTGA
>CACXZL010000225.1 GCA_902772085.1 uncultured Coriobacteriaceae bacterium
TAGAACCTGCCGGTACCTATCTGCCTCCAGACGCCCCTCACCAGCGTGCCGTCCGCCTCGGCGTAGTACTTCTTGCCCTCCCAGTCGCCCCAACCAGTGACCATGGTGCCGGTCGCGCGGAAGAGGTGCTGCTTGCCGCCCACGGTCTCGAAGCCGGTGGCCATGGTACCGGACGGGCGCAAATAGTACTTCACTCCACCAAGCTCGAGCCAGCCCGTCACCATGTGGCCTTCGGCGTCCAGGTAGTACTTGGACCCGTCCACGTCCGTCCACCCCGTGGCCATGTTGCCGCTCTCGCGGAAGTAGTACTTTGAGCCGTCCACGTCCATCCACGTGCCGCGGGCCATGTTGCCCGAGGCCGGGTTGAAGTAGTAGTGCATGGTGTTGCCGCCCACGGCCACGTCGGTCCAGCCGGTCGCCATCGCGCCGTCCGCGCCGAACCAGTACTTCGAGCCGCCGAGGTCCATCCAGCCGGTGACGAGCTTGCCGCCCTTCGCGTAGCCCTTCTTCCCGCCGGGCAGGGACACCCAGCCGTCTTCATAGGCAGGCTCCACTGGTTCAAAGCCACTCTCAGGATAGTTGGGGTCGTAATCCTCATCGGAAATGGTAATGTCATCCACACCATACAGGTTCACCGTGTCGCTGTCGTATGCATAGAAGACCGAACCTGACTCAACGCCAAACCGATAACCATCCGACACGCTTCCAGACGAGTAGCCCACCAAGAACAGCTGATCGTCAGCGCCTACCGAGCCTTCGTCGCAGTTGGTGACATCAACCAAGTAGTTCTTCCCGTCCGGCATGGTCACCACATTCCACATGTGTGCACCTGCCCCACGACCGCCTTGCATATACCCTGTAGTGGTCACACATTTCGCACTCTTCGATCCGGAAAGATCGCACAGGTACTTAAAAGCCTTGGAGTAGCCCTCGCACACCACATTCGTGGATTTATCATTGTCAAACACCGAAATCAGCTGCCAGGGATCGCCGAAGGCGGCATCGGTGTCTACGGAATACTGGTCATATGAAACTCGGTCACAGATGGCCTTTTTGTAGCCATGCAAGCGCTCGTAGCTGGATTTGCCGGCGCCAGCAGCGGCTATGGACTCAGCCGTACGTACCGCCTTGCTCACACGCGTACCCGTAGAAGTGTCTACCTTGTATGTACCAGCAGCGTAGTCATCGGCAACGGGGAACTTGAAGGTATAGTCCCCTTCGATCGTGAATGTATAACTGTTGCCATATCCCGAAACGCCATAGAATGGCCCATAGAAACTGGTACTTGCTGTTTTGTCGTACCAATACAGATCATAGGGATGCTCGGCCAAAAGGGTATTGACTATACTGCGAGTATCCATTGCGAGCAATTCACTTATCGCCGCCTGTGCTTCCTCGCTTATGTCCCCATTTGAGACGACCGTCTGAACTCCCAGCTCTTCAGCAGTAAACTCGGTCTTACCAAGTACATCCTGCGCAGAAACCGTAAAAACAGTGGAGCTGAGTTCGCCTGCGGCCACTTCCATCACCATGGACTCGAGGCGATCATAAATCACAGAGTTGTTTCCTGTAAGCTTGTCTGCGAGCTCCTGCTGTGCTGTGAGCAACACCGCGCCATCAGGAAGAGCCTCGTTAAGCCGCTTCTCTACGTATGCGTCAAGCAGCGTATCGTCATTCTGATTGGCGAGAGGGGCAAGCGTCTGCTCTTCTGCCTCGACTGTGTAAGATTTTGACGATGACCGGTCAGATTCTTCTGCCAGCGCCGTAGCGAGGAACGGCCCCGCAATCACCGCCAATGACAAAACAAAAATGAGCGTTGCCCTGACGCCACGGGCGGGTAAGAAGGGCCCTGATGATGTCTTCATAACTGGCTCCATTCTGATCGGAAAAACTGCCTACATATATGTAAGTCAATATACCGCGTAAGGGCTGTCATGCTACTTAAAAGTTCAGTTTGCATGTGCTTGCGGCATACTTTCTCAGTAGTTTTTTCCTCCTGAGCTGAAAGCTACAAAGGCACCGGCGCCTGCGTTATTGTCGATTCCCACACCCTCCCAGGGCGCCGCTGATATACAATTGTTGGGCGAACGTGTTGGACCAAAAGGAGGAGTGCCATGGACTCAAGGACGGGGATCGCCGCGATTGTCGTGACCTACAACAGACGCGACATGCTGACGGGTACCGTCGACGCCCTGCTGTCCCAGACGGTGTCTCCCGACGCCATCATCGTCGTGGACAACGCGAGCACCGACGGCACGGCGGATCTCTTCACCCCGGGGTCGTCCCTCGATCGTCCCCAAGTCCGCTACATCCGCCTGGAAGAGAACCTGGGAGGCGCCGGAGGATTCAAGCGCGGCATCTCGGTCGCACATCAGGATGGCTTCGCGTGGTGCTGGGTCATGGACGACGACGTCGTGCCGGACGACGACGCGCTCGAGCAGCTCATAGCATCCAACGACCACCTCGAGGGCCACGGCGTGCGCCCCTCGTTCCTCGCGAGCCACGTCACCAACCCCGATGGCGAGCTCCTGAACGTCCCGGTCGTATCGTCTCACCTCAGCGCAAACGGCTATCCGGACTGGTCCGAGTTCCTCCCCCGCTCGCTCGTGCGCATCGAGATCGCCACCTTCGTCTCCCTGCTCATCCCGATGTGGGCGGTAGACGAGGTCGGCCTGCCGATCGCGAACTTCTTCATGTGGGGCGACGACTCGGAGTACACGAAGCGCCTCACCTCCTTCGTGGGACCCGCGTTCCTGTGCGGGACGAGCCACGTCACCCACCTAAGGAGCATCTCGGCTCCCGTGAGCACCGTCTTCGAGACCGACGAGGGCCGCGTGAGAAACCACCGCCGTGCCACGCGCAACGACTTCATCAGCACCGCCTACTACGGGGGAGCCCTTCCCAGCCTGAGGCTGCTCGCGCGTCACGCCCGTGACGTGGCGCGCATTGCCGTCCGCCGCGACCCTCTCGCCGTCCCCAAGATCAAGTCCATCTGCACGGGCGTCCTCGATTTCGCGCTCGGACGCTTCGACTTGGAGGACCTGGCCAAACTCAACCGAAACGAGCGCAAGAACTACTGACCGATGCCTCGCTGGATGGACGTTGCCCTTCTGCCGAGATGTATGCAAGACAAGGGCTATATCCTTGCGTATGCCGTCCCGGAGTTCGACCTCTCGATACGCCTTGCGACCTCGGGCAGCACCGCACCGGCAAGGAATCGCTCGGCGAAGCCTCAGTCTCCGCGCACCTCGTGGGGGACCACCGGAGACTGGCGCAGCCGAAGCGGCTCGATCGCCTCTGACGGGACGGTCACCGCATAGGTGAGGACGCAAGATTCGCCAGCATCTATCCGAATGTCACCGACCCATGTGTCGTTACCTTGGTATGTGTACTCAGACCAAGCGACCTCGGGCACGGGCACGACTGAATCCATATAGGTAGACTGCACGTTTGCAATCGTTCCGCCCTCGGGCGCGATAAGCGACACCCTTTCCATAAGCTCCACCCTACTTCGGGTCTCCGCGATGGTTGACCATCCGGTCACGATGTAGCCGGGAAGGCGGTCGTTCACGAGCGAGCGGTCCATGTTGTGCCTCATGATCGAGGTGACCGGATATGTTTTCGTTCCGTCGGGATTTGTGATTGGCTCACCTACCGTCGTGTCCAGGCTGAGGTAGTATGCCGCCTTCGACGTGCTGAAGTCACTAGCGAAAACGCCCAGCGTAGGAGCCGCGATCTCGTGAGGGAGCTCCCATCCGAATCCTGAGGATTTTACATGCTCCTCGATTGCCTCGTCACAGACCCACGCATTGCAGCGTCCTTCGGCTGCGGAGGCGGAAACCGTCTCCATAAGGGAGAGCGTGTCCAAGGATCCCAAGCGCGAAAGCAGCTTGTCGAAGGACTTGGAAGCCACCTCGGAGTAAAAGTCATCGCATTTCTGAGGGTCCCATCCGAAGAAAAGGCACTTGTTTATGATTGTCGACGCAGCATTATTTCCATCGACAGACACTCCGTAGCTCGTGTCCACCTTGCCTATGAGCTTGAGAACGAGTTGCAGAAAAACGGGGTCCACGCCTACGACACCGTCCAGCTTCACCCCATTCGCGGTGTTCCATATGTTCCAGTACAGCTGCCCCACACGCGCGAAGTCGGGAATCATGTTGTGGTCGCCATGGTGCGTGTCTACGCGCTCCCCGAAGATCTGGGTCTCCTCGGCCGTCGCCCCGGCGGAAACGGAGTCCACGGGAAGGACG
>CACXZL010000226.1 GCA_902772085.1 uncultured Coriobacteriaceae bacterium
CGACACGCTCAGCATGGACTCGCTCGAGCTGGCCATCTGTGGTGATACATGCCACGAACTCGTCTCCACCGAGCCTGCTCAGAATGGTACCTTCGGGAAGGCATTGCCTCAACACGCTTGCGGTCGCCTTAATGGCCTGGTCGCCGACGTCGTGTCCAAGCGTGTCGTTGATGAACTTCAGTCCATCGAGGTCCAAGTATAGGATGGTACCGGATTGTCCTATGCTTGATCCCAGCGTTTGGCTCACATGGTTCATGAATCCACGCCTGTTGAGAAGGCCTGTCATCTCGTCGTGCTGCGATTGGCGCTTGAGGAGGAGGTTGTTTTGATTCAGAATCTCGTTCAGCTCGCGCTCGGTCGCAATCATCTGTAGGTGCTTGAGGGCGAACCCCAGGTTGAGGTACGCCATGAGCTGTCCGTGGTCACTCAAGGTCTCGCTGTCCATAGCGGCGACGCCCAAGAGCTCGTTTCCTGCGATGACGCCTCCTATGATGCACTCGCTCACGTGGTCGTAGCGTGCCAAGATTTGCGAGAGAAGCTCTTGGAAGACGATAGGTTGCGGCTTTTCAGGGACGTCTATTTTTCCCTGCGTGAGAGTACCGATGGGGGTGAGAAGGTCTGAAAGTGCGAAGCTGCGTGCTCCCACGAACTCGACGGACTCGGGCAAAAGGAACAAGTCACAATCGCGAATCCCCATTCTGGAGAACTCTTCGAGCATGAGTCGATATGCCTTTCGGGGGTCGTGGTCCTCTCGAAGCGCATCGTCTACGGTGTGGAAGGTAATCCATTCGCGTTTGTCTGTCTCGAGCGTCTCCATTTGGGTTGCGCTGCTCAGCAGGCGGGCAATGCGCAAATGCAGATGCGATATCTGTTCTATGACCCACATGGTGTCTTCCTTTGGTGACTCCTCCATGAGTGCCTCGAGCAGCGTAATTGCCACGGAGTGGAATCCCTCGAGCGAAAGGTTGCTCCTATAGTCTTGTGCGAAGAGCGTGGCAAGGTCATGGGACGAGAAGAGCAGGATTTCTTCGTTCGGGAAATCGCGATGCCTCAGATAGGCATTGTGCACCTTGTTGAAGAACGACTCCATCTGCGTGCGAAAGTCGCGCTCGACGCGTGAGCTTGCCATGGTGAGGGTGGAGTCCAGCATGATGGAGACGAACTTGTCAACGGGAAAGGGTTTTTCGCGCAAAAGCTCGCGGAAGTATTCGACGCCGTTGCGTACGTTTTCGCCGCATGAGCCACGCGCGATGAAGGTGCTCGAAAGCACGTGTTCTTCTTGGGCCTTTCCCTCGCATATGCGTATGGCTTCGCGTGCGGCCATACAGCCGTAGTCGTAACTGGTTATGTGGACGGTGGAGAGGGGAGGATCCATATGTGCGGAGCGAGGGTTGTCGTCAAATCCGGTCACGGCAACGTCTTGCCCGACCACAAGGCCCAGCTCATGTAGCACCGAGTAGGTGGTATAGGCGATGAGGTCGCAGGCGCATGCGATGGCCTCAATGCCTGGATTCCCGTCGATCAGCTGTCGTATCTCGTCTGCGCAATGGCCTGCGAAGTCTCCTCGCACAAACAGGGAGGGGTCGGGGTGAATGCCGTGTGCTTCCATCTCCTCGAAGTAGACTGCCTCACGTTCACGAGCGCCTCGGCTTCCCTCAGGCCCACTTACGAAGCCGATCTTCGTGAACCCGCAATCCTCTATGAGATGCTTCATGCAGGCATGCATGCCAGGGGCGTTGTCCTTGGTCACGCAGCGGTATCCGTCGACATCGCGCTCCAAGACGAGGGTGTTTTCGGGGTTAAGAATATGCAGAAGCTCAAGTGACTTCTTGGTGTTGCCGTGCATATATGCTGCGACGCAACCCGCTGGGTAGATGATGGCATCGAGGTCAAGGCGCGCGGCGACTTGGCACGCCACTTTGTAGTACGCCTCGGCGTTTTCCAGGGTGTGATAGGGAATGAGCTCTGCGATGGTGACGAGGGTATGCCCTGCCTCCTCCAGTGTATTCTTCACGCCAAGGCGCAGGGACCTAGGGTAGTCTATAGCTGCGTGTACTGCCATAAGGCCAATGCGATAATGTCCCATGAGTTCCCCTTTAACCTCGCCTTGCCATCCCTTACATACTATCAGCAGCTATATGGATTTGCTTACAGGTTTGAGGAACGGCCCGCAAAAGGCAAGTACGGCGAGCGAAGAGACAAACGCGATGAAAAAAGGGCGCGAAAGGGTATGACCCTCTCGCACCCGTTGGCCGCTAGCGCAACCCATCAAGCCTGTGGAGGAATGCGGCCATGTCTTGACGGGCTACGGCCTGCATGCCGCGGAACTCGCGCATTCCACTACCGACGTCCCATCCCAGAGACACTCCCGTCTGTGCGAGCCACCATACCTCCGTATGGTGATTGTGCGCATCGTTTGCATCTACGTCTCGGAACTTACTCTGTGCTTCTTTGTTGGCTGTCCAGCTATCGGATGCACCTCCGACGTTGGCGAGCTCTGCCAGTCGGAAGAGAAAAGCCGCCATGTCTTGCCGTGCCACCGAATCATAGGGACGGAACTGCTTCGTTCCATCCGACAAGGTCCAGCCTTCAGATATGCCAGTTTGTGCGAGCCACCAGATCTCACGACAATGTGCAGTGCTTGTAGTAACGTCGCTGAATGCACTTGTGCTCTCTGGCTTCCAGTTCTTGTCGATAAGCCCCCAGCGGTCTGCCAAGCGATACAAGAATGCGGCCATGTCGGCGCGCGCTACCTTGGCGCTCGGCCTGAACTCGCGTGTCCCGTCAGTGTTTTTCCATCCTTCAGATATGCCCGCCCCGGCAAGCCAGGTGATATCGTCGGCGTGCGCCGTGCTCTCGGAGACGTCTTCAAATACGATTGTTATCGTAAACGACACGGTCGTAACGCCTGTGAAGCTTCCTTTCCCCGTGATAACTATGGTTGCGGTTCCGGGATTCGTGTTGTCTCTATACGTGAGTTGGTAGTCCATGTCTTTCTTGAGCGTGGTTCCGTTCCAGGTAACGACAGGCTCAGGAGTTACCTGCGTGCCGGTATACGGTTGGTTCGCGATGGGCTGTATCGCGACTTCCTTTAGAGAAACTGCGCTTTCTATCTGTATCGTGATCTCAAATGCAACCTTGCTGCCTGCGTATCGATCCTGCTTGAGCGTTGCGGAAACTACGGCCTTTCCGGCATTTTTGCCCGTTACCTCGCCCTGCTTGCTGATGGTTGCAATCGAATCGTTGTCCACGCTCCAATCGAAATCCTCCAACGTGATACCAGATTCTTGAGGAAGTGCTATTTCCAGTTGTTCGGATTGGCCAACGCGTATTTTGTTTTGGCCGGACAGAGGACCGACTATGAAAACGTCCCTGCTCAAAGTGAGGTCGGATGCTACGCCGCCGCTAGATTGCAGGGTGGCGGTTATGGTGGCCGCACCTGCCTTTTCCCCTGCGTTTACCGTACCTGTGTCGGTTGGCGTCGCGCTATCCTCATTGCTGGATTTCCAATTCCACATAAGTGTGACTGGTTGGTCTATGGAAAACGATTCGCTGCTCTGTACTGCCATGACTTGCGGCCCCGTCATTTCGCCCACGACGGTTACCGTCTTTCTGAGCTTCTGGCTTCCCTGTGTGGCGACTACTGCCACTTGGCCAGAGCGCAAGGCACTGCAAGAGGTGCCGCTGGAGTCCACGCTCAAAACGTCTTGGTCGGTGGTTGAGAACTGCCATCCGCTGCCAGAGCTCACGCTGAAGGAGATATTCGCTTGACCTACGTGAACGTACGCAGGGCCTTCCATATGCGGACCGTTTACAGCGCTCGTTGCGCTGAGCGCATTTGCCTCGCCATAGCCAAAACGCTGATCGAAGTCGTTGTCGGTGAGCTGGCGGGCAGAAGAATAGAGCGTATCTACCATGTACTGTGCTCCGGCGGCGGTCTTCGGGACGTCGGTCTTTTGCGAGAACATAAGGGCCAACACACCGGCAACATGTGGAGCAGCCATGGAAGTACCCCCCATGAGACCATAGGGAACCGATGCCTTGCGTATGTCGTTCTTGCTTGTGGTCGTGCTGAGAATCTGCGAACCAGGGGCGCTTATATTCTTTGCCATGTCGCCCACGAGATTATAGTTTGAGCTTTCAGCGAGCTGCACGGCTTGGTAGTTAGTGGTGGTGAGCTTGTTGAGGAACGACACCCCGTCAATGTCTTCGTAGTTGGACACGAGTTTACGGTTCTTAAGG
>CACXZL010000227.1 GCA_902772085.1 uncultured Coriobacteriaceae bacterium
AACGACCCGCACAACGTGCCCAACCCCTACCTCGGCGCCACCGACTGGGGCTGGACCATCGACCCGGTGGGGCTGCGCATCATGCTCAAGCGCTTCGACGAGCGCTACGGCGGCATGCCACAGTTCATCGTCGAGAACGGCATCGGCATGTACGAGGAGCTCGACGATAACAATACCGTCGAGGACGACGCGCGCATCAGCTACCTCGGCGCCCACATCCGCGAGATGAAGAAGGCCGTGGAGGAGGACGGTGTCAACCTCGTGGGCTACACGCCGTGGGGCTGCATCGACGTCGTGAGCTTCACCACCGGCGAGTACGCCAAGCGCTACGGGTTTATCTACGTGGACATCCAAGACGGCGGCGAGGGCTCCGGCAAGCGCTTCAAGAAAAAGAGCTTCGAGTGGTACAAGCAGGTCATTGCGACAAATGGTGAGGACCTCGGCTAGGCGCGACAACCAGCGGAAACGCTGAGCTTGGGGCCGCTGTACTCGGTGGTTGGTACGAATCAGGTACGAATCGTGCAGCCGAGAACACAACGGCCCCTCTTTTACGCTGCTTTTGCCGTTTGCCTTCCACCATGCGCGTTCAGACCGCCGCGGATGGCGTAGAAGGGTGTGAGAAGCACGACATCACCCGTTGCGTTCAGAGCGGTTTACCAAGGTGGCGTTGGGGATAGGCGTATCCACGCCGTTCGTCTTCCACGCAAACGACGCGGGCTGGAACGTACACGCCATGATGGGCCCCGCAAGCGTGAGCCCGAGGCGCTGCCTACGCATCGACTCCGTACTCCATCACGAGAATCGTGATGTCATCCGACTGCTCCGCGCCTTCTGCCCAGGCTGCCACATCGTCACGTAGCGCCTTCACGAGCTCGTCGTGACGCATGTCGTTGTGCGCTGCGAGGAAGGCGTCAAGCCGGTCGTTTCCGTATTCCTCTTCGTTCACCGAGAACGCCTCGTTGACGCCGTCCGTGTACAGAATCAGCTCGTCGCCTGGCTGCAGGTCTATTGTCTCCTGACGATACTTGGCGATTTCGAAGGTGCCCAAGAACAGGCCGCACTTCTTCTTGAGCCATTCCCAGTTACCGCCCCGACCATGCCGCAGAAGGGGAAAGTTGTGGCCTGCATTCACGTACGTGAGCTCGCCTTTAGTCCAGTCGAACGTCGCCGCCCACAACGTCACAAACATACCCGCTTCGTTGTTTGCGCACAAGTGTACGTTGGCGGTCGAGACGGCCTCCGCCAGTCCCATGCCCGACAGCATGCGATTCTCAATCTCGTTCTTGGCGGCCATCATGAAGAGGGCGCCCGGAATGCCCTTGCCGCTCACGTCGGCGATGAGGAAACCTACTCTTGTGTCGTCGACCTCGAAAAAGTCATAGAAGTCACCACCGACCTCCCTGGCCGCATTCATCGAAGCGTATAGCTTGACGGATTCGACTCGCGGGAAGGCAGGGAATTCCTTGGGCAATGCGCCCTCCTGAATGGCACGGGCCGTGGCAAGATCCTGCTCGTTACGACGCTTGGCCTCGTCGATGAGGCGCTTGAGCGCGTCGACCGTCGTGTTTATACCCGCCGACAACATGGAGAACTCTATACTGCCGGCCTCCGTAGCCAAAACGTCCAAGTTGCCGTCGGTGATCAAGGCCAACGATTGGTTCGTACGGTTTATGGGCTCGACTACAATTCCGCGTAAAAGGCGATCTGCCAGTATGTAGACGATTATGAGCAGCACCATGACGATGAGGCTGGTCCAAAACATCATAGACGAGCGCGATCCGTACACCATGTAGAAGGGCTTTGCAAAGGTAACGTACAGATAATTATAACCTTCGAAAGGCTTCATGGCGCCCATGTAGCTCAGCTGAACGTTTCCCGAATCGTCGTAGTAGAGCATCTCTCGCATCTCTTTGTTTTCCGCCATCCGATCGAGGGCTTCCGGTGAAGACAGACCAAAGCATTCACCGATGGTTTGGTCCATCTTGTAACTTGGGTTGTAGGAGTATCCAATCTTTTCGTTGGCTATTACGAGGATTGTGCCGTCCGTCATGTCGTACCCGTCGAAAATCGCAGCGTAGTCGAAGCTGGACTTGATTTCTTCACGCGTCTCCTCGGATAGATTCTCGAACTCCGGGTTGTTGATTATGGTCTCCTCTGTTTTTTCTATTCGTTCGATTTGCGTCTTCAGATACTCAAGGTCACCGTATATCTGATCGCGACAGGCCGCCGCAGCTTGTATGGTTATGATGACAAACGCAACGGCCGACGTGATCACGAATGCAAGGCACAACGCTGCGATGAGTCGTATCCGAAACAGAGTCCGCACGTCAACGTAGGACTTAGCCGTCTTATACCAGGAAACTGCACGATCGCATAGCAGACAAACGACCAGCATAAGGATGAGATCGCAAATCAGCTGCACTTCTGGCGAACCGGTACTGACCAACGCAAAAGCAGACTCATGGCTTTCGAGCACATACACATGGGCCAAGCCCAGAACCACGAAAGAGGCCGTGGCGAAGAGGGAGACGATGGCACAGCAAATCGCAAGGTATGCGACCCTGCGCGCCCCTTGAGGATCATTGCGTAGCGCAACCGCAAAGAGCAGGCCTAGCATCAGCCCCGCAATGCCAAAGAGTATGACGGAGGATGCGATCGAGACCAGATAGCGCTCAACGATGTCGAGCGGGAGCACCTTCGCGTGCACGTACAGGATGACGCCCGACAGTATGCCCTCAAGAGTTGCCCATCCCTTGCCGAGCAAGAGCGCCACGCATGCGATGGGGCCCAGTAGCGCCATGATGTAAGCGCTGTATTCGACGCCCGATCCAATTCCCACGAATCCAAACTGAAGAATGGTCATCGAGATGGAAAGGACCAATACCGCCAAGAAGACGATGATCCGGACCTTTCTGCTCTCGTCGCCCAAGAGCCCGTGCCAACCCCGAATCGTACCCTTTTTGCTTGTAGCCTCGCCCATATGCCCTCCACTCTTCGTATGGTTCCCTCGACAAGAATGAAGGCTTCCCCCGCACTCCATCGTGTCAAAAATATACCACTGCGACGCCCGCCTGACCCGCGACGTAGCTTGCTTGAACCCGACTCATTGTAAGCCGCCATGACAATCGTCATAACCACGATCGCCATGGCGGCCAGCATGGTGAGTTTCCTAGTGTCTCGGTGATTCCCTCGGACTGTTCCCTGATTGAGAACTATGCCGTCAGTTCGTGCTCGGCATGTGCGCCGCGAGGACGTCGGCGATGTTGGAGAGCGGCATCGTCTGCAGGTAGACCGTGCCCGGGCCGGTCAGTATCGTGTTGAACAAGCCCTCGCCGCCAAACACGACGTTCTTTGCACCCTTGATCCTCTCAACGCGCAGGTTCACGCCGCCCGTGAACCCGAGCACGTTGCCCGTGTCGACGACCATCGACTGGCCGCGGGCGAGCTCGTATTTCACGAGCGATCCGTCGCACTCGAGGAAGGCCGTGCCCTTTCCGCTCAGGCGTTGCATGATGAAGCCCTCGCCGCCGAAGAAGCCACCCAACTTCTGGTTGAAGAAGACGTCGAGCGAGACACCCATCTCAGACGCGAGGAATGCCATCTTCTGCGCGATGAAGTCCTTGCCGGGCTCGATCTGGATGGGCAGGATCTGCCCGGGGAAGCTCGAGCCAAACGCGATCATGCCGTCCGCCCCCGCCGTGTATATGTTTTGAAACACGCTCTCGCCCGACATCATGCGCCCAAACATCTTGCCGAGCCCTCCGCCGCCAGTGCTGGTCTCCATCTTCATGACGGGGTCCATCCAGACCATGGAGCCCTTCTCTGTCTTCATCTGCTCTCCGCGCTGCAAGTGGCATACGACCGCCGGGTATGGCTCGCCAATGATTTCGTACTTCATGGGTAATCCTTTCTGTGTCATAGACCGTGAATAAACTATACCGCATCACCGCATATGATCGGGCTTTCACGTATTTCGTTATTGTATCTTCTTAAGCGCAAGATCGTACAGCTTGGCTTTGACAGGATTAAGGTCAGGGTTATGACGCCGGCGCTCGTTATTGTCAAGAGCCAGATTATGTGCTAGGTTAGTATCATGTCTAAGATGAATGCCATAAACATAGATGCTGACTTTACGTGCTACTCAGAAGCGAAAGCTTTTGTCGAGGAAGTGTTCGAGAGACGTCATGTCAACGCGCGCATCGCCTATGAGACGATGCAGCT
>CACXZL010000228.1 GCA_902772085.1 uncultured Coriobacteriaceae bacterium
CCGGAATGAACACCCAATTCGTATAAAGCGGAAAAATATTATTCTACGGAACGTAGAATAATCGGAGGAGAGGAAGAACCTGTATCATTGTTTCCGTGGGCAACCCTCATATCAAAGAAGGGAATATAAAACCCCAATACATCAAAAGCGATCCGGATTCAGATCCGGATCGCTTTTTGAATGCGAAAAAAGGCGAAAGAAGGAATCAGCTGATGCATTCCACCTTGATGGTGTTGGTGTTGCCGGGATCTCCGTTGATCTGGCCGCCGGTCAGAACGACGTTGTCGCCCGGCTCCAGGGTGAAGATTTCCCGGGCAATTTTCAGATCCTGCCAGAACATAACGTCCATGGAGGAATAGCTCTCCGTGAGGACCGGCGTGACACCCCAGGAGAGGTTCAGCTTGCGCCAGACCCGCTCATTGGTGGTGGTGCCGATGATGTCCACCGGGCAGCGGAAGCGGGATACCATGCGCGCGGTGCCGCCGGAGATTGAATTGACCACGATGGCCTTCGCGTTCACGTCTATGGCCATGGAACAGATCGCATGGGAAACAGAGTCCAGATTGCTGTGAATGGTGAACTCCATGTTCCGAAAACGCTTGGCGTAGTTGATGCTGTCCTCCGTGAAACGGGCGGTTTCAGCCATGGTCTGCACTGCCTGCACAGGGAATTTGCCCGCGGCGGTTTCGCCGCTGAGCATGATGGCGGATGAACCGTCATAGACCGCATTGGCCACGTCGGAGATTTCCGCCCGGGTGGGACGCGGATTCTGGATCATGCTTTCCAGCATTTCCGTGGCGGTGATAACGCGCTTGCCCAGCATGCGGCATTTGCTGATCAGGTATTTCTGCAGGGCGGGCACCTCCATGAAGGGGATTTCCACGCCCAGGTCACCGCGGGCAACCATGATACCGTCGGCCACCTCGCAGATTTCCTCCACATTGTCCACGCCGCTGCGGTTTTCGATCTTGGCGATGATGTCGATATCCCTGCCGCCGTTGGCATTCAGCAGATCGCGCATGGCCTGCACATCGGATTTGGAGGACACAAAGGAAGCGGCGACGAAGTCCACGCCGTTCTCAATACCGAAGAGCAGGTCTTTTTTATCCTGCTCAGACAGGAAATCCTGTTTGAGTACCTTGCCGGGGAAGTTCATGCTCTTCCGGTCAGACAGAACGCCGCCGTTCTGGATCCGACAGATGACGTCATTCCCTTTGACCTCCTCCACCTTCATGATCACCAGACCGTTGTTGATCAGCACGGTGTCCCCGGGGAAAAGCTCCTTCGTCAGGTTGGAATAGGTTACTGCAACCCGGGTTTCATCTCCCTGGATATCTTCCGTGGTCAGGGTGAACAGATCGCCGTCGCGAAGCGTGACGGGGCCGTTTTTGAAGGTTTTGATTCTGTATTCGGGTCCCTTGGTGTCCAGCATGATGGCGATGGGAAGGTTGAGCTTTTCACGGACAGAGCGGATCAGTTGTATCCGCCGTAGGTGCTCCTCATGGGAACCGTGGGAGAAGTTCAGCCGGGCAACGTTCATGCCGGCTTTGAGCATGTTTCGTAGGACTTCGTCGTCTTCAGTTGCGGGACCGAGGGTGCATACTATCTTTGTTCTCTTGTTGTCAAACACTTCAACCTCCTTTTTCAAATCCTTCATACCAGTATAAGACAAAGGCGTTTCTTCTTGCTACGTGTAGCTGTCGAGGGGCAAGTCCGAAGACTTCACGTCATTGGGCTTTGCAAGGTTTTCATCGATAGAATAGAATAAATAATATTATTTGATAGAATCATCCGTCTTCTGGATGAATGGCTATCTGACGAAGCGCCTTGACGATAATCTGATCAATTTTAGTACCTTGGGAGTGAAGAGCCTTGAAGAAAGCGCTGGCTATATTTAAGCGGGATCTCAAGAGAATCCTGCGTAATCCCGTTGCCTTGGCCATAGTGATTGGTATCGCGGTGGTTCCTTGCCTCTATGCTTGGATCAACGTCATGGCAAATTGGGATCCATACGAAAACACGAGTGACGTGCCTGTGGCAGTGGTAAACAAAGACACGGCCGTGGAGCTTGCGGATATGGGCGAGATCTGCGCGGGCGACATGGTGGTGGATGCCCTCAAGGAAAACGACCAGATCGGCTGGCGGTTCATGGCTGAGGACGAGGCGCTTGAGGGAGTGCGTTCCGGCACTTGCTATGCCGCCATCGTTATACCGAACGACTTCACCAAGCGCCTCACCGGCATTCTGGATGGAAAAACGGATAAGGCGCACCTCAAATACTACGTGAACGAGAAGGTAAACCCCATAGCACCCAAGGTTACCGATACAGGCGCCTCTACCATAGGAAACCAGATAGACAGCCAGTTCATCGCAAAGGTGGGCGAGGTCGTTTCGGAGAAGCTCGGCGTCGCCTTGCAAGGCTTGTTCTCAGATTCCAAGGAGACGGTGGGCAAGGAGAACTCGATACTCGGTGACGTGTACGTGTCGCTCGCTGATGTAGACACTCGTCTGGGTGATCTTTCGACGAGCTTGAAAAACGCGCAGACGGCGCTTACCGAGTCGGTAAACAAGCTCGATCCGCTTCAGGGCTTGGGCACGCGAGTGGGACAAAACATGCACGACGCGCTCGACCGTCTCGACGGCGCTCGCGAGGATGCAAACAATCTCACGTCGCAGCTGAACGGTTCTCTTGGCAGTGCGGCAGGCTCTATCTCGACGCTTTCTTCTACGGCCAGCTACGACATTGCGTCCGTGGCAGGTGACGTAGCACATGCTCAATCTCAGATAAACGCGGCGATAAGCGCTCTGGAAAACGACCTTATCGACAGCAAGGCCATGGTTGCAAAGCTCGACGACGCGTTGAGCGTCGTGGTAACGATAGAGGATGACGGCGTGAAGGCGACGATTGCTGACATTCGAAGGCAGCTTTCCACGGAGCGCGATGTGATGGTGCGGATCAGCGATGGACAGGAAGCAAAGCTTGAGGAGCTCAAAGGGCTCTCGCAACGCCTCGAGTCGGCCGCGCAAGAGGTTTCGAATCTGTCATCATCTATCAACGACAAAGTCCGGAACGCCACAGGAGCCCTGCAAAACACCCAGACAAGCTCGGTGACGACGGTCCTGTCGCAAATCAACGCCTCGCTCGATACGTTTGCGCGCGTGGGTGGAGAGCTCGAGGCAGCGGCAAGGCTGGCGGATCCCGTCATCGCTCAGACGGTATCGCTTGCGCATGAGTTTGCCGGTGCCCTCGACGGAACGGACGGGGCACTGCAAGGCACGCGCAACATGGTTGCCGACCTCGCGGAAGAGGTCTCCACGCTGGAGAGCGAGCTGGCGGCCATACGGACCTCTCAAGCGTGGTCGATGGCACAGCGCTACGCCTCCACCAATCCTGAAGCCGTGCATGACTTCCTCTCCGCTCCGGTAGACGTCAATGAGATCGCGCTCTTCCACGTCGAGAATTACGCAAGCGGCGTGGCGCCGTTCTTTACGAGCGTCGCTTTATGGGTGGGCGGTATTGCGCTCGTAGCCATCTTCAAGCTCGAGGTGGACGAGGAGGAGGTAGGCAAGCTGCGTCCATGGCAGGCATACTTTGGGCGTTGGCTCTTGTTTGTCCTTATAGGTGCGTTGCAGGCGATTGCCTGCTGCACGGGTGACCTCATCATAGGGATTCAGTGCACGCACGTATGGGCCTTCTATCTTTCGGCCATCGTTGCCTCATTTGCGTTTGTAAACATAATCTTTGGCCTCTCGGTGGCGTTTAAGCATCTGGGCAAGGCGCTGGCCTTCACCTTGATCATCCTGCAAGTACCGGGCTCGTCTGGTATGTATCCCATAGAGATGATGCCTCCGTTTTTCCAAGCCATAGGGCCGTGGCTTCCTTTCACGTATTCAAACAATGCCATGCGCGAGGCGATAGGCGGCTTCTATGGAAGCAATCTCGCCTACAACCTCGGCATGCTTCTGCTCTTTGTGGTGCCTTCGATTCTGGTGGGTGTGGCAGCCCGTGCACATCTGGTGAATGTAAACGCGCTCTTTGACCAGCGTCTGCGGGATACGCATCACCTTTTGGTGAGCGAACCGGTGGCCATGGAGGGCAACCACTATCGTCTTGCCACGGTAGTGAAGGCGCTCCATTCGCCAAAGGAATACCGTGAAGAACTCGATGCGCGCAGCGCCGCCTTTGAGCGCATGTATCCATCGCTCGTG
>CACXZL010000229.1 GCA_902772085.1 uncultured Coriobacteriaceae bacterium
GGGGATGCGATCGTCATCTATGCCTGTAAGGGATATAACTTCCTTGAGGGTAAGTTCACGCTTCAAGGTTCCCGATTCAAAGAGGAGACCGAACCATTCGTCGACGACAGGCGACGACTTACGGTTTGGGTATATCCCCTGCATAAGGAAAAGGGTCTGGTTGTCGTGCAGCTCTTTCACCTGCACGAGCGGTGCCTCATCTCGACGGAAGAGCGACGTTTGTGACCGATCCTCTATCCAGTCGAAGATGGGGTGCAGGCGCCAGAGGTACTGAGCCTGCGGCCAATTGCCCACCTCGAAATCTACGCTACGAGCACGCTCCGCTTCTTGCATACAGAAATTCGGATCTGGGCTGAGCACAATCGTGCCATCTCCGACAGCCCGTTCGGGAGCCGTCTTCTTCAGCCTCTGTGCAAGCTCTTTACCAGAGTCGAGTTTGATTCGCAACCCAGCAACCTTGTCAAGGGGGTCACGACTGATTACACCGGCCTTAGAGCCAAATGCCTCTATACCCTCCTGAAGGAACTGCATGTCATTGAGAAGCGTCCGATCCTCCACAGTGGGCACCTGACCTTCGACGTTCTCTTGGGATTCCTCGATAAACAAGTCCATGAGTGATAAGCCGTCGTCACCCCGGTCATCACCCAACGAGTCGCCAAACGCATCAGCATCCATGCCCTCCTCAATCGCCTCTTCGACGACACGAGTTTCCTCATCAACGCTGAACTTTCCCATGAGCATGGATGGGTCTCCGATATTGTCATGGGCTTGCTTCTCTTTTTCAATGAGAATCTCAATGATGCGGGCATCACCCCTGATGCGCTCATTCGACGCTTCCGTCGTCAGGAATCGTATTTCGGGTTGGCTTTGCTGACCATAGCGGTCAATACGGCCATTGCGCTGCTGGAACACCATCAGTGACCAAGGTGTATCAAAATGGACCAGCCTGTGGCTAAGGTAATGCAGGTTGATACCCTCAGAAGCAACGTCGGACGCGACGAGGACACGGACAGGCTCCGACTCGTTTCCGAAGTCTGCAACCAAGTCCTGCTGGTCCATGTCGCTCATGCCGCCGTATATGGTCCTCACCTGCGAGTCTCTGAGCTTCAGATCGGTCTTCAGATGTTCTGCAACCCAACGCATGGTTTCGATACGCTCAGTGAAGATAACGAGACGATCATGGGAGTCATGCACGTTCCAGCCATATTCAGGGCTGCGGAGCAGCGAAAGGAGGCCTTGATATCGGGAGAAGTCCTCCGGTCTAATCGCCTCGAGCGCGCGCTTAAAGCCAAGGAGCTGCTCGCGGTCATGAACGCTATCATCATCAAAGCGCTCCTCAAGCCGGCGAATCCGGCTCTCAACCGTCTTCATGCAAGCCGCGGGACTCGAGAAGAGGGATTTCTCGAGCACGATCTTAAAGAGCTGGCTCCCCGTGCCACGGCGTTTGTCATCCATGCGCAGCTCGAGGTCTTCGAATACATCGTATACATGCTCCTCGGTCGGACTCGCCTTAGTCGGAACTAACTCGACATTGCGAGAGAGGAAGGTGCCCGCTGTCTGGCTTCGTATATCCTTCTTGAACCTACGCTTACACAGGCCCCTGATATCCTCTGGCGTATAGTTTTCTTCGTCGGCGATGGCGGTCGGATCCAACATATTCATGAGCGAGGCAAAGCTCTTCGCGCGGCCATCGTGCGGGGTTGCAGAGAGCATAATCATGGTGTCGGAGCGGTTCTTCAGCCGTTCCGCGAGACGGTTTCGCTGAGCCTTCCTCCCGCCACGCTCCGCGACGTTCTGCGCCTCGTCGATTACGATGATGTCCCAGTATGCGTTCTCAAGGTGCATGCCGTATTCGACCGTACGCTTAATCGTGTCAATGGACACGATGGCCTTGTCATAGTAAAAGAAGGGATTGGCGTTCGAGGGAAGCTCTGACCGTATGCGCTGTATCTTAGCCGAGTCAAGACGTACCAGAGGTATGGTGAAGCGATTCCACATCTCCATCTGAAACTGCGTTAGCATGCTCTTCTCGGTAACCACGAGAATGCGTTTGCCCTTCCCACGTATGATGAGCTCGCTCATGAGGATTCCTGCCTCGAGCGTCTTGCCGAGGCCAACCGTATCAGCTATAAGTATCCGCTGCCGCGTGTGTCGGAGTGCCTGGTAAGCGGGTTCCAGCTGGAAGGTGAGAGTGTCCATAGCGGCATGATGCCCGATGTGGAGGGCGTCATCGGTGGGAGTCTTCCGGCGAAGCGCGCTCTCTATGTAAAGCCTCGCATCACGATAGACAGGAGAGCCGTCGGGGACGAGCTTCGTCTTGGCAGGATCAACCAGCTCGATTTCGTCCAAATCCGAGAGGAACACTGCCTCACGGCCACTTACGAGCTGGCTGACGCCCTCGCACCGCAGGGCAAGGTTTCCGAGAGTGTTGGTGTCGACCCTTTTCACCAACCATTCCTCGCCCCGTATGAGCACACGCGATCCTGGCGCAACCTCAGGGGCGGCCACTTTGCCCTCCATCAGTACCTCATCTCCTTTATTCGCAAAAAGAGCAGCGTAAATGCAACCAAACCATAGTTTAGTCCACCCGAGCGGAACGCGCATCCCAACTGACCGCCGAATCGCCTGATGATTATCGTGCCCACAGCAACCACCAACCAGAAAAACTTCAGAAGATCGGTAAAGCGTCCCATAGGCCAATCGCCCATCGGCCGCCAAACGCTTCATGTCCTTGTAGCGTGATTTGCTTTGTTGTGCGAGGGTGTACATTAATGTGACACATATGACGGGCGATATGCGAATTGCTTACTTGCTCTCGCACTTATACCAATTGCAAGAATAGATGAGGATGGCGTACACTGTTTTTCGCAAATTGACAACGGCATAGCAATGGGGATTGCGAGTTAGGGTTGCATGGCCCCGACCAGACGGCATGGTTTCATTCGCCAAAACCAATCGACCGAAGAACGGAGGAGGCCATGCAGGCACCAATAATAACAGCGGATGCAATTGGACGGATTCTCTACGAAGCCAAGGTAAAGGACGAAGAGAGCCATAAGAAGGACTTCCAGCTACCAAAGTCGGCATAAAATCCCCGATTTGTGGCAGATATCCCCGAACATATCCCCGACACGTTTCAAACAAAAACAGCTCAGAGGTTCACATAGTCTCTGAGCTGGTCTTTTCTGGTGGGCGATACAAGATTCGAACTTGTGACCTTGTGCTTGTAAGGCACCTGCGCCACCACTGCGCCAATCGCCCGTGCGAAAAGCATATTAACACACCCTGCGGAGTTGTCAAGTGCTTACCAAGAAGTAAAACACACGGCCAAGCGCACTGGATTCCCACGGAATCGCTAGGGTGCCGGGTTTGTTATCTGCTGGAATTTCGTTTGGCGAGGGTGGATCTGCTGGTATCTCGTTTCGCGAGGCTCGGCCTGTTGGAAATGCGTTTCGCGAGGCTCGCCAAACGAGATTCCGACAGAATCGCCCTCGCCAAACGGAAAACCAACAGATTCACCCTCGCCAAACGGGATTCCGATTACACAGCCCTCGCCAAACGGAAAACCGACAGACGCTCCCTCGTCAAACGGGATTCCGGCAGGAACCTCCCCCGCCAGACGCAAAAGCGCCAGAAGCCTGGCAGCCAGCCCGTGAAAAGCGACTGTACTGGTCCGTTCTGACCCCATCGACCGACGATGTGCCGCACATGGTTCCGCGACGCAGCGAGGACTGTTTGGGCACAGCACACGCCCGGTCGACAGGGTCAGAACGGACCAGTGCACTGTGGGTTTTGTACACGGCATGGCGGGCGGGTCGCAACCGTGCATCCTGACTGCTATACTTGGCAGCATGGATACTCGCATCTCAGACTTCAGCACACTCGCCTCCCTTCTTGCGCAGAGGGGCATTCTCGCAGCGACGCGCAACGCAGCGGACCATCTGCGAATCACGGGCGCCGACTGCGATTCGCGCATGGTCTCCGAAGGGCACTTGTTTGTGTGCAAGGGCGCATCGTTTCGGCCCGCCTACCTGCAGTCCGCCCTTGAAGCCGGAGCGGTCGCCTATATGTGTGCAGAGTCCCTCGCGTCTGAGCTCGAGGCGGTCGCACCGGATGTTCCCGCACTCGTGGTTTCAGATGTCCGTACGGCCATGGCAGTCGTCTCCGCAGAGACATGGGGTCACCCCGATCGCGACATGTCCGTCGTG
>CACXZL010000230.1 GCA_902772085.1 uncultured Coriobacteriaceae bacterium
GACCAGGATGACGTGTGGCTTCCCGGCAAGCTGGCTCGTGCGGTCTCCCAGCTGCACGCCATCGATGGCCCCGCGTTGTATTATTCGGACGTGAAGGATTTCGACGATGAGCGCGAGTGGTCTGAGCTGGCCCGCTATGGCAAGGTGGTCGAGCACCCCACCACCCTGCTCGTGCGGAGCTGGGCGTCTGGCTGCACGATGGTGTACAACCACGCATTGCACGAGGTCCTTTGCCGGCATGAGATATCCGAGTTTCCGCGCATTCACGACGTGTGGGTGCATCTCGTGGCGCGATGTTGCGGGCAGGTGGTGGATGACCTCGGCTGCTCCTTCATCAAACGAAGAATTTCCGGCAGAAACGTCGTAGGGGAACTCAGCGACCATCATCGGTCGCTCTCTGCGGCGGGCAAGGACCTGGGCAACCTGCGCAACGAGGCTGCGCATGCCCCGTCTAGGGTGGCCGTGCAGCTGGAGGAGGAGTTCGGTGACGAGATCGCTGCGGCGTTTCAATCCTCGGTACGCATGCTGGCGTCCTATCGCTCGTCCATCGGTTCGCGCATACGCGCGGCGGCGACCTTCGACTTCTGGCAACCCACGCTGCGTGGCCGGCTCGTGGTGCGCCTTTGTTTCCTTCTTGGGCGCTACTGAAGTACGGTATACTTTTCGACGCCATTCATTGCGTGTGGGCGGTGGAGCCCGTCCAGTACGTGAAGGTGTGCGACTGCAAGCAGGCGATTGAGGGGAACGGCATGCCGGTAACGCAAGGGTATCCAGAAGGGGCGCTTGAGAGGCTCCAGTCTATCGAGCGAGACATGCTCGTAGCCATCGACGATATCTGCCGCCGTAATGGAATTACGTATTTCATAGATGGCGGCACCACGCTTGGGGCCGTGCGTCACGGCGGCTTCATTCCATGGGACGATGACATAGACCTCGCCATGCCCATGGATGATTACCAGCGTTTCTTGCAGATTGCTCCACACGAATTGCCCCAGGGAATGTCGCTGCACGTGATGGAAAACACCGAGGGGTATTATTGCATGTGGGCAAAGGTGTTTGCGGATGGCACGCTGCTGCTCGAGGACGACGCGCGCGACGCCGGATGCGCCGAGGGCATCTTCGTGGACGTGTTTCCCTACATAAACATGAACAAAGACAAGCGCAAGGGCGAACGCCATCTCAGGCGAACGCAGCTCTGGTGCAAGGCGGGGTATCTCTACTTCATCCGACGTCCTACGGTCCTTGAGCGCATGAAGCATCGCAGAATCGCAGCCTTGGGCTGGACGCTCACGCGAGGAGTGGTACGCCTCCTCATGAACCCCAAGCGACTACGCGCCGGCTTTGCGCGCGCGTGCGTCGTGAAGAATCCTGGCGAGTACTGGGGCAATCCCTGCGCCGTGCGCCCTTATTCCTATCACAAGGACGTGCTCTTTCCCGTGCGCGAGATGGAGTTCGACGGCATCACCGTCTACGCGCCAAACGACTGCGACGCCTATCTTACGGAGCTTTACGGTGAATACCTGCGCATCCCGATGCCGGAGGAGCGCCATGTGCATACCCCCACGGTCTTGGACTTTGGTGACGGTGTCAACGTGATGGATTCACCTACCACTTGATGTCGATGCGTGCCGCCTCTGTCACAAGCTTGTACGCGTTGAGAAACGGCACCAGCAACCCGGCGCGAAACATCCGCGACGAGATGAGCAGGCGCTTGTATGACGGCCCGTGCAATCGGGCGTAGCGACCGCAGACGTAAGGCGAGTGCCGCCACGTCGGGAAGTTCTTGTCCAGGTACTCCTTTGAGCGGGCGACTGCTTGCGAAAGGTCTGGTGCGCTGCTGCACGAAAGGCGATAGTTCAAAGAGATGCCTAGATGGAGGAAGGCCGTGGCGTCAAGCGCCTCCATGAGTTCCTTCGAGGCACCCTTCGCGACATAGGCCTCGCGCACTTCTAGGAACGCGTCGTACACGGCCTTCACCTGCTCTTTTGTGACGGAGTTGATGATGGATCCGCTGCGGACCATATAGTTGACCAGCGGCAGCGGTACAAATGTGACCTCGCCCCGATCCTCCAGGTAGGCCAGAAGCTGGAAGAGCAGGTCGTCCAGTACGGGGGGCGGGGACGCGAGGTCGCGCATGCCTTTCAGCGTGGATGCGCGAAAGAGCTTGTTCCATGGGGCGCCGTTGAGCTCGATGATGCGACCAGGCTCGTCGTCTATGGAAAACGAGTCGCGTGGCGTGCAGAGCTCGTGAGAGAGCGTGTGGCCAGTGTCTAGGTCAATGCGGCTGAATCCACAGATGGCAACGCTGGCGTCACAGCCCTTGGCGGCGTTGTAGAGAAGCTCGGCAAAGTCGGGCTCCGCATAGTCGTCGCTATCGAGAAATCCGATGTACTCGCCGCGAGCGAGCGCGATGCCGTCCCACCTGCCTCGCCATACGCCCTCGTTCTGCTTGTCTATGATGACGATTTTGTCGGGGTGGCGGCTTTCCCACTCGCGCAGGATGTCCAGGCACTTGTCGGGAGAGCCGTCGTTTATGCAGATGATCTCTATGTCCTGCAGCGTTTGGCCTACCAGGGAGGCGAGACACTTCGGCAGGTATCGTTCCACGTTATAACAAGGAACGATGAAGCTGATTTTCACGTCGTGCTGGCTAGCGCTCATCCTGCTCGTTCTCCTTTGCCTGGAGGGCCTGTTCTTCTATAAGCTCGTCCAAACGAGAGTTTAGCTTGGAAATCTTCAGCGTGTTTGTGAACTCGCGCATGAGAAGTATGGTGATGACGACCAGAAACACGAAGTTGCTGGTGGCCATGAAGCCAAACAAGTGCGCCAGAAACGCAGGTATGTCGGGAAAGACGGCAATGACCAGCAAGGCAAAGGAAAAGACGATCCAAAAGATGCAGTCGTCTATGCGCACGCTCGCCTTCTTCACCCTCCTGATGATGAGCCAGAAGGTTATGGCAGAGCCTATGACGCAGAGCGCTCGTAGCGTAGGGGACACGTCATCCTCCTATCTGAACCATTGGAAAAGCAGAATCGAGAAACACACCCTGCTCATGTACGCGATCACGTGCGTGAAGTCGAAGTAGCTCTCACCGCCCTGGCGCTCCTGCATGCGGGCGGGCACCTCTATCACCTTGCATCCCCTGCGGGCCAGAAGCGCGACCGTATCGGGCTCGGGCGTGAGATCGTAGCCCCTGGCAAACTCGCCAATCATGCGCCTGCTGTACATGCGCATGCCAGACGTGGGATCGGAAAGACGCACTCCCGAGGTGAGGCGAATGAGCGCTGCGATGATTCTTGATCCGGTGCCTCGTGCGCCTTTTGGCGCCTCGCCCGCGAGCGTGCGCGAGGCGATCACGATGTCGGCCTGCTGCTCTTCGAGCGCGTGCCCCATAGGGATTATGTACTCGGGGAGATGCTGCCCGTCGGCATCAAACTGTACGGCCGCGTCGTATCCGTGGCGGTCGGCGTACTTCATGCCAGTCTGGAATCCTACGGAGAGTCCCGAGTTCACTGGGAGGTTTACATGGGAAAAACCGTTGCGCTCGCATATCTGCTTGGTGTCGTCGGTGGAGCCGTCGTTTACGATAAGGTAGTCGATGCCAGGGCACGTCGATTCGAGCGATCTGATGGTTTGCTCGAGACAGTCCTGCTCGTTATACGCTGGTATGATGGCTAGAATTCTCATACGCGATCCTCATGACAAGTGCCGTACACGTAAACTATAATCGAAAACATTGTTAATTGCAGCAAGGAGGCGCGAAGCATGTCGCAAGTTACATCTGGCAACTTCACTTTTTCGACCACGTCCATCGAGGGCGTGATCATCGTCGACGTCAGGTCCTACGGTGATAGGCGCGGCTACTTCATGGAGACCTACAAGCGCCCCGACTTCGTCGCGGGAGGCATAGACTGCGAGTTCGTGCAGGACAACCAGTCCTCCTCCACGCGCGGCGTCCTTCGGGGCATGCACTTCCAGAAAGAGCACCCGCAGGCCAAGCTCGTGCGCGTGGTGAGGGGGGCGGTCTTCGACGCCTGCGTCGACCTGAGGCCGGGCAGCCCCACCTGGGGAAGGTGGGAGGGCGCGGTGCTCTCCGCCGAGAACCGTCGGCAGCTCTTCATCCCGCGCGGGTTCGCCCACGGCTTCCTCGTGCTCTCTGAGGAGGCCGAGTTCTGCTACAAGTGCGACGACGTGTACCGTCCCGGCGACGTGTACCGTCCCGGCGACGAGGGCGGCCTGATGTGGAACGACCCCGCGATCGGCATCGAGTGGCCGGCGCTCCTGGGCGACGCGGTCCTCGATCCCCTGAAGCTCGTCCTTTCCGACAAGGACAAGCTGCATCCGCCGCTCTCGAGCCTGAAAAAGCACTAAAACGGGCCTTTTGGTTCCCAGGAGATGGCTCCTGGGGACTGATCTGGTTTGTCAGGAAAGGAAGAGGCTCATGCGGAGACTGCGAGGGATTGACGGTACGGCGCTGCACGTCATATGCCAATGCCGTGGGGAGGGTCTTGGATACGTGCTGGTGGGATCCTCTCGGCGGTTTGGTCGCGTGCAAGCTGTGGCGGCTTTGAGAGACCAGACGCCCGTGCCGTGTGCGGTCTATCCGGTCGATTCGCCCGCGCTGCGCGAGGTGCTTGCGCCTGGGATGCGCGAGGCATGGGTGGTCGTCCTGCCGTTGCTTGCGCGCGACTGCGCCGTCAGGCTTTCCGACGAGCATGGAACGTTGCTGGAGACGACGTTTTCTGCCAAGGGGTCCAAGGTGTCTTCGCGCCTGCTTGCCATGCGGAAGCCAGGGGTGGCAGCCACTTTGCGTGGATACGAGCACGGACACGCCTTTGGCCGTACGCGCGTGTGCATAGCGGAGGTGTGGCCAGCCGGTGACGGAGAGG
>CACXZL010000231.1 GCA_902772085.1 uncultured Coriobacteriaceae bacterium
CTTACCCGCGGCAGATGCTCGTGACGGCGCCACGCCGCTCCGCGGCCATCGCGGCGTGGCGCCCCTTGTCGTCAGAACGGAAGCTCCTCCAACCCTCTCCTCTCGTCGGTGGCATCGGGGTCCAGGTCGACAGGCCGCCTGCCGGTGGCCGCGAGGTAGTCAAGGACCAGCAGCTCGAAGGTCGAGGGGAACGGCCCGCACTCCCCGCCGTGCGGGCAGGAGCCGCACTGCACCCCCCCAGCACGCGTCGTGCGGGCACGGCCCGTCGTAGGGCTCCGTCTCCGCCCACGCGGAGCCCGGCCCGTAGTTGAGCGTCGCGAGCTCCCCGAAGCCGTCAGGCACGTCGTCGCCCATGAGCCGCACGATCGCCCCCAGCGCGTCCCCGTCCAGCGCGATCATGCGGCGTCGCCTCCCCTGCCCAGCATCAGCGAGTTCTCGAGGCGGTGGCTGGGGCCCGCGTACTCGATCAGGCGACCGTGGTGCACGACGCGGTCGACGATGGCCTGCGCCAGCTTGTCGTCCGCGAAGACGGTGCCCCACTTGGAGAACTCGATGTTGGTGGTGAATATGATCGCGCGGCGCTCGTAGCTCTCGGAGATGACCTGGTAGAGCAGGCGCGCCCCGTCCACGTCGAAGGGCACGTACCCGAACTCGTCTAATGCGAAGCGAATGATTATGCGAAGTTCGGGACGGCGGCGCAGCCCAGCCCGCCTTCCCGCCGCCAGGAACTTCGCATAACACATCGCCTACATGAGTGTCCTCAGCCATTCCAGCAGGTCGGCCTTCTGCCCTTCGCTGTAGCCGCTCTCGGGAACGAACCGCGCCTCCGCGGCCTCTATCGCCTTCCTTTTCGCCTCCGTGTTCGCCTTTGCATAGACTTCGGTGGTAACCACGCTCTCATGTCCGAGGAAGTCGCGGATATAAACAAGGTTGACCCCCGCCTCAAGAAGGTGCATCGCCTTGGAATGGCGGAGCGAGTGGGGGTGCACGTGAGGCGGAACGAGGTCCGGATGGGATTCATTCGCCACCCGCGCCACGCGTCTACGACGTATGCCACGCCAGCGCGGCCGATCGCCCTGCCGCTGCGGTTCACGAAGAGGGGGTCGCCAGGCCCGGCTGCCGCACGGCACGCCTTGGTGTAGTCGCCCGCTATCTTGGCCACCTGGGGCGACAACGGGATCGCCCGGCCCTTGCGGCCCTTCCCCACGACGGTTGCGGACGAGGGCGCCCCGAGGAACAGGCTGCCCACGCTCATCCCGCAGAGCTCGCTCGCCCTCATCCCGCAGTCGTAGAGCAGCGACACGAGGGCGAGGTCACGGATGCCACGCGCGGAGGCCGCCTCCACGAGCGCCGTGACGGCCTGCAGGCTGAGCCACTGCATCTCCTGCCGAGGGGCCTTCAGCTGCGGCGTCCTCAGGATGTCGCAGCAGGTGGATATGTGCTCGGGGGCCTCGTACTGTGCGAACCTGGCGAACGACTTGACTGCCGCGAGCCTGTTGTTGCATGTCCCCGGCGAGCTCCCCCTGGATTCCCTCATCCAACCGACGAAGTCGGACGCAGCGGTGCCGCCGAGGTCGGACATGGCCAGCCTCTCCGCGGGGATGCCCCTCTCGTCGGCGAACCAGCACAGGAGGAGCACGAACGCATCGCGGTACGAGGCGACCGTGTTCGGGCTGTACCCCCTCCTGCGGGGCAGGTAGTCGACGAGGAACGACTGCAGCAGCGACTGGAACCCTCGCGCGCTCATATGACACCCCCGAACACCGTCTCCGAGTCCGCCGCCTGTGCGTCGACGATGCGCAGCATAGCCTCCCTCGTGAAGTGCAGGTAGTACTCCGTGCTCTTGATGTCCGCATGCCCCATGTAGGACGCGAGCAGCGGGAGTGCGGTGCGCGCGTCCATCCCCGCGTCCGAGAGCTTGGCCAGCGCGTGGACGGCAAAGCTGTGGCGTAGGTCATGGGTGCGAATCGCCTTGCCCTCACGGGTTAGCACGCCCGCCTTCTCGTAGACACGGTGGAGGACCTTCCAGCAGTGGCAGCTCGGACGCACCGTGCCGTTCCTCGTCGGCATTATCGGAGCCTCGCCGTCCGTCCCCGCCAGCTGGTGTTGCTCCATGTACTCGCGCACGAACTCCCAGAGCGACTCCGACATCGGGAGGATTCTCGTCTTGTCGCCCTTCGCATGCCTTACCAACAGAAGACCGGCCTCTAGGTCGACATCCGACACGGCCAGCCTGCGCACCTCCCCGAGCCTGGCGCCACAGCACCACAGGATGCGCAGGGTCAGGCCGACCCAAGGGGGCTCGTCGGAGTCCGCCACCCTGATGATGTATGCCATCTCGCTCTCGGTGACGATTCTGGGCGTGAAGCCCGGAATCTTGGGCATGAGGTCGAGTGGCGGCGTGCACGGCTCGTAGCCCATCGTCGCAAGCCACAGGCATATCTGCCTTAGCATCGAGATGCGCATGTGATTCGTTCTGGCGGACTCATGCGGCCGCCTCGACACGATCTCCTCCATCGCCTCCCTGCTGACGATGTTGGGGTCGGGCTCGCAGCGCGCGAGCGTCCCGAACACGTCGCGCGCAAGATACTGGTAGTCATCGCCGGCGGCGTACCCGAGCGCGCGCTTGTAGCGTATGTAGCCCTCGAAGAGGTCCCCGTTCGGTCCGGAATAGGCAACGAGCTCAGGCATGGGGGACCTCCAGGGACAGCCTTCGCAGCGAGGCGACGTCCACCGACATGTATCGCATGGTCGTGTTCGTGCTCGCGTGTCCCAGGACGGCGGAGATGGTGGGGTATGGCATCTCGGCCCCGAGCATGCAGGTCGCGGCAGAGTGCCTCAGCGAGTGCATCCCATGGTGCCGTCCGGCGGTGTCCACTCCGGTGTCGGCAAAGCCCTTCGAGGGGATGCGCCAGAACGAGTCGTCGGTCAGATCGAAGGCCAGGTAGGGAGCGCGGGCGTGGAGAAACACATGGTCATCGCCCGTGTCGGGCCTCTCGTTGCGAATATAGTCGGCCAACGCGAGGGTCACCTCCTCCGGCAGGGGCAGCGTGACCGCGCCGCCGGCCTTGCGCTGGACGAAGCTCAACTTCCCGTCACGCCAGCCGATGTCTCCGAGGCGGAGCGCCCTGATGTCGCCCGCCCTCATCGCGAGCACCGACCCCAACAGCACGACCGCCCTGTCCCGCTTTGGGCACTCGGTGCCCTCAGCCACGCTGCGGATGCATGCGGCGACCTCGTCGGGATCGTATGTCGACGGCAGGCCCTCGCCCTTGTGTGCCGGGATCGTGGGGATGGATGCCGCCACGGAGGGGCTGCAGAGGCCCTCTTCCGCCGCCCACCTCGCGAATGACCTGATCGTGAACAGCATGCTGGACCTGGTCTGTGCTCCCATGTCCTCCGTCTGTCCCATGAAGCGAGTCACGTCCTGCGGGGACAGTCCGCCAATCTCCCCATCGTCTCCCAAGGAGGCTAGGAATCTGTTGAGCACGCTCCTTTCGGACGTGGCCGTCCTCGGCGAGATTCCTCTCGCCAGCCTGGCATCCAGATACTCGGAGACCACGGCCTGCAGGGCTTCGCTCGGGACGGTTTCGGGATTGGAGGGCAGCCTCGCAGGCATGCGGCCTTTGTCCTCGATCGACAGGAGGCACCTTATGGAGCGCAGCAGCGTCCTCTGGGTGGCGCCAAGGCCTTTGCGGTCAAGCCCGAGCTCGTGGATGGCCCGACGCTCGGATTCCTCGTCGAACCCCTCGACCCCCAGCTCCTCGCAGCACGCGGCGAGCTTGCGCCAGCCCTGTCGGTAGTGTTCTATGGTCCCCCTCGCGTATCCATGCTCCAGCATGTATCTCTCCGCGTTGGAAACTAGGGTGCCCAAATCAGGCATGATGGCCTCCCAACCTTCGTTCGCACGCGGGATTGCGTGCGGGTTGGGACAAGTATTATGCGAAGTTCCGGGCGGCGGAAAAGCAGGCTGGCCTGCGCCGTTGCCACGAACTTCGCATAATCATTCGTTTCGCATTAGACGAGATCGGCTACACCCCCATCACCAGGACGCAGGCGAACCGCTTCTTCAGCTTCGTCTCCGACGCGTACGAGCGCTCGTCGATGGTCTTCACCACCAACAAGGAGATCACGCAGTGGGAGGAGCTCGTGGGAGAC
>CACXZL010000232.1 GCA_902772085.1 uncultured Coriobacteriaceae bacterium
GGTCACGACCTCAATCAGTGGCAAAAAACAATATACGAGGGGTACTCCCTTGGTTTCAAATCGTGGGACACCCTCTCATTGTGGAGGGGTGCCTCGCGATTTAAAGCCAAGGGAGTACCCCTTTTGTTCAAATGGGAGTACCCCTCGTATATTGTTTTTGCCACTGATTGAGGTCGTGACCACCACAACTTCGTGCGCAGTGGCCGCGCGCCCCGTCCCGTTTACTTCGGGTTCGGAATATGGGATAAAGGGACGCGCGGTGGGCGGAGGGCGCAGAGCTACCCCGGGGAGAGAGTCCCGCACAAAAGGCTTGCGCCTCCGGCCCGCGACTGGACGCGAATGAGGCTGGAGGGCCAGCGCGCCGGGTGCGCCCGGCGGAACGGGCCGCATATCCAACGAGGCTGCGTGTCGCGGGACGCGGGGGAGGACCTTCGCCCGGCGGATCGGGTCGAGAGAGGGGATCGCGACATGCAGTACGCAGGAATCGACATCGCCAAGAGGGCCCACGTGGTGGGCGTCAGGCGCGAGGACGGCACGCCGCACGGCAAGCCGTTCAAGTTCGCCAACGACCGGCAGGGCTTCGCCTCGCTGCTCAAGAGGCTCGCCGAGCTCGGGGCGGGTCCCGACGACTGCCTGCTCGTGATGGAGTCCACGGGCCACTACTGGCTCGCGCTCTGGGAGTTCGCCGTGGCGCACGGCTACGACGTCGCCGTGGTCAACCCCGTGCTCACGGACGCCTTCAGGAAGGCCGACACGCTCCGCAAGACCAAGACCGACGACATAGACGCCTTCCTGATGGCGGAGTACGCGAGGTTCAAGGGGCTGGGGCCGTCCAGGGTGTCCCCCGAGGACGCCGAGGGGCTCAAGCAGCTCACCCGCTACCGCTCCTCGCTCGTGTCCGATCGCACCGCCCTCAAGAACAGGCTGACCTCGGTCGCGGACCGCACGTTCCCCGAGCTCAGCGCCATGGTCGGCGGCAACGACTCCGCCACGATGCTGGCGCTCATGGGCCGCTTCGGGAGCGCCGCGGCCATCGCGAAGGCCAACGTCCGGACGATCGAGAAGGTCATGCGGGAGGCCTCGAGGGGGCACTACGGGCGCGAGGAGGCCGATCGGGTCAAGGCCGCCGCCAAGAAGTCGGTGGGCACCGACTTCGCCGCCAGGGCCCTCTCCGCGGAGGCCGAGAGCCTGACGAGGCTGATAGGCGTCATGAACGAGGAGGTCAAGGGGCTGGACAGGCAGATCGCGGACCTGCTCGACCCCGAGGTCGGGGCCATCCTGCAGTCCATACCGGGCATCGGCCCCGTGTGCGCCTCCCAGATCGCCGCCGAGATCGGCGACCCGGACCGCTTCGATACGCCCGGGCAGCTGTTCGCCTACGGCGGCCTGGACGCCACCAAGGCGCAGTCCGGCCAGCTCGACGGGGAGTCGGGCCAGCACATGTCCAAGCGCGGCAGCTCCCACCTCAGGAACGCGCTGATGACCGCCGCCGACCGCGCGAGGATGTACGACCCCTACTTCGGCGAATACTACGAGCACCTCACGAAGCGCAGGAGCAAGCACCACTACGTTGCCCTCTCCGCCGTGGCGCGAAAGCTCTGCGGCGTGATCCTGGCCCTCCTGAGGGAGCGCAGGACGTACGAGCGCAGGAGCCCCGTGCCCTATGCGACCGAGTCTCCCGATGAATAGGCCGCGACCGAGGCCGCACGTCGAGAACCGAGCCACGGGGGCAGGATCCTCGCCCATCCCCGCAAGCGTAGGCAGCGGGGCCATTCCCGTATGCGAAAACGCATTTCGGGTTGATTCATTTATCACCATATTCCGCTATCAAAGACCAATCGAACTTTTTACCGTTTCCTACTTGACAGAACTTAGCTGGTCTTTCTTCTGGGATACTGACCCGACACCATGGTACAGCATCAGCGTCAGTACTTTAACGACCCCCATAGTTTCCAACGGTCAAGACTGTGTGAACCTTGATTACCAATAGGGCATTACATCAGACATCACCTGCGATTATACGCGATTGATCAGCGCGGGGCCTTTTTGCGTTCAAGAAGGCGGTCGTATCACAGCGTAGGTGTTATAATGCACATAGATTATAACGAAGCTGTTGAGGAGGCTGTATGCACTCTGTTGGACTCGGAACATCGGCACCCGTCGAGGACGTCCTTCGGACTCGCTTCGAGCAGAATCCGAATCGCCATGGGGACGTGGACTGGGAGGAGCTCGAGGCGGCCTTTGGCAGGTATCCCGACCTCCTCGATTCGATTGCGGCCATGGAGGAAACGGGCGGTGAGCCAGACGTTATAGGTAGGGACGCGACAACAGGTTGCATCCTTGTATGCGACTGCTCGCGCGAGGCGCCCGCCGGAAGGCGCAGCCTCTGCTATGACGACGAGGCCCTGCGCAAGCGCAAGAGAAACCCGCCAAAGGGGAGTGCGCTCGCGCAGGCAACCCAGATGGGCGTCGCGCTGCTAAGCGAGGACGAGTATCGCCTGCTGCAGACCCGCGGGGAGTTTGACCTCAAGACCTCGTGCTGGATTGCTGCCCCGCCTGACGTACGCCAGCTTGGCGGCGCGCTGTTCTGCGAGCGCAGGTACGGGAGGGTCTTCGTCTTCCACAACGGAGCCGAATCCTATTACGCATCGCGAGGCTGGCGCGGCATGTTGCGCATACCCTCCTCGTCTTCGGAAGGTACGTAGAAGGCGTAACATGGCTCATAGCTCTTAAGGTCGCACGTTCATCTAGTCGAACATGCTGTCAATGCGCATGGCACAGAAATCGTTGGTTCCCAGCTATGCACGTGAGAGAGCACCAATGCAAGCCGGAGTTTGCGTTATTGGCCCCGAGGCTAAATGACGAAATCAGCCGAGACTTCCTGGATACTGTCGCACTCCTTAAGTATCCTGATTAGCCTATCATCCAGATCGGGATGATTGTCCCTGTAGCTTGGGGTCTCGGGACGCAGGTCCCCGCACGAGGCGGGGCGCCACGGTTTGGGCGTGGCAGGCGCTTCGCCGGCGCGGCGGTACGGGATGTGGGAGGGGCCCGTGCCGCGCGTGCGGGGATGCGTCCCGGGACAGGTCTTTTCAGGCGCGCCGCGGCACGTCGAGGCGTGCCGCTATCCGGTGTGATCGTGCGGCTGTTACGGGTTTTCTGACACAAAGACAGAGAAGATGTACCGTATGTGGCATACGCAGCGCGATGGCACGCGTAGCACCGTGACGAGGCCACGTCCCGCGTGTTACCCGACGCGTGACGCACGTAGTGGTCGCGTAACACTCAAACACGCCATCTCGCCTGCGCATATGAGCTTGCTGTTACCCGTTACCGAAGAAACGGGCATTGGCGCGAGGAAGAAGCGATCACGGGATGAAGGTCCAGACGCGGGCGAAGTACGCTCTTTCGGGTAACGGGTAACGTGCCGCGTCCCCGCGGGCGGCGACGAGTCTGCCTGCGGGGGTGGACGAGGGATGTGCGTCGGGTTGTTAAAGTCGGGCTTTTTTAGCCAATTGGGGGAGTCGGGCCAAAATCAACCAGACAGGGTCAGGTGAAATCAACCACATGCCCAGCGACCGCTACCATGTTTGATGCGCGCGGCCGCCGGTGTCGACTTGCTTCTCGTCCATGAGGTTGGTGGCGAAGCGCAGCTCCGAGAGGAGCTCCTCGGCCGTCGCCGCGGACAGGTCCTGCTGGTTTCCTGTGACCCTTTCGTTTCCCGCGATCTTTGCGAACGTGTAGGCGTCGGCCTCTGGCGCCACCTGCGTGCGCTGCAGCTCCGCGCCAGCGGCGACGAAGCAGTTCATCGCGCCAGCCTCCTCGACGTCCATGGTGTCGGCGACCAACTTGAATATCGCTCCCAAAGCTTTTCAGCTCGTGTGACCCCGCACTTTGGACAGGAGCACCACGGTCTCCACGTGGCACGAGGAAATGAAATAGATAGTCATTCTTCGTGCCTGTTCGCAAAAATGCGGTCAGGAACATATCCACGATTCTGCCTGTTCGCACTTTTGGCTCCAGGAACATATCCACGGTTTTTAGGTTCGCAAGGAACATATCCACCGGTTTTTGCCCATTGGACGTTCGTGGGAACATGTCGAGCAGAACACAAACTCCACATTATGTCTGATCGTAGAAGCTGAAATTCCTTTC
>CACXZL010000233.1 GCA_902772085.1 uncultured Coriobacteriaceae bacterium
GCTCCACCGTGATGGTGGACGGGTTCACGCCGTACGCATAGCTCACCTGCACGGTGCCGGGCTTGTCTTGCCCCGCGTACGCATAGCGGCAGACGTTCACGAAGAGCTCCTCGAGCGCGACCTCCGCCCTGTGCTCCACGAGGAAGCCCCTGATCTCGAAGTCCCCCGGCATAGCGGTGACCGCCCGGTCGACCGCCTCGCCCACCTCAGCTCCCGCGGCCGCGGCCTCGCGCACGCGCGCCACGAGCCAGGCGTACTCCCTGAGCGGCGCGCAGGCGGCGAGCAGCCCGGGGCTGCGCCCCTCGTTGACGTTCACCATGCGCACGCGCGCCTCCAGGTCGTAGGGCGCGCTGTCGGGGAACGAGTCGGAGAGCCGCAGGACCGTCTCGTCCGGCCTGTCCTCCCCGCCGTTGTAGAAGACCACCAGCCTTGGCGCGGGCAGAGGCAGGAGGCGCCTGCCGTACTTGTTCAGCCCGCGGCCCACGACGTAGCGCTCGTAGAGGTTCCCCGCGTACTGCAGCATGCGCAGCGGCATGTTCGGGTTGTACGTGGACTGCTGCTCGTACACGCTCACCTCGTCGGCGATCAGGAACGAGACGTCGTTGCGAGACGTCGTTGTGCATGCCGAGGTAGAGAGCCTCGCGGATCGTGTTTATCTCCACCGCGGAGGGGTCCTCGTACGATGTCCCGTTGACCGCGTTGTAGAGGCTCAGCGTCCACGCCTCGTTGCCGGGGCTCCCGAAGATGAAGCCGAACAGCCTGTCCTTGTACTCCCTGCTCGCCGTAGCCGTGAGGACCGCCCCCTTGAGCCGTCGTTTGCCATCGTATCTGTGCGTATTATACCCAACCTTCGGCAGTGCTATCGGCGGATCGGACGGCTTGCAGCCGCTGCGACGTGGCGCTCGTGTCCGAAGACGGCGACATGGGCCTGACCCATTCCGTCCCCTTTTGGCAAGAAGGCCGTCCCAGGACGGGACGGCCTCGTCGTGCGTCGCGAGGTGATGTAAGGGGTTTCGGCTCACTTCGCCACACTTCTATTGATGACATGGGGGCGTATGGGAAATACGAGACCCCAGCAACGCGGCGGTGCTACCAGAAGATGCGCAGGGGGCGTTCGAGAAGGCGTTTGGAGACGGCGAAGGCGTGCTCCTCACACCGATGGATCTTCTTGGCACGCATATCGTTGCAGGTACGAACTATCTGGTGTTTTGTCAGGGATCTCCGACCGTCGAGAATCTACGGCAGTTGCTCTATGTGGCGCAATAAAGCCGATCTGCAAGGAAATGTCGAATGCGCTTCGGTCGCAGTCTTCGGCCTCCTTTCGTATGGGGCAAGACGCGCGGCCTTTGGCATGTCCATCGGACGCTGGAAGACATGCGCCGTGCCCCGGCTGCAAGGCGCCTTCGTCCTTTTGCTGTCCCATTGTGCCGTACCGAAACTCCGTAACGTGATGCCGGCGTTGATGACCAGAACAACGTTGAGGCTATAGCACGTACACATCGAATCGCACGGCTTTGCCTGTCAGAGCATAGCTGGGCTTTGCATCAGCGAGGTGCGGGCCCTTGGCCGGACGCTTCACCACTATCTTGCGAGGTGATGCCTCGAAGGCCGCGTCCAAGAACTCCCTCTCATCAACGCACGGCTGCTCTAGCAGCTGCATGAGTTGGAGCTTCTTCTTTACGGCCGCGCTTTTTCTGCGCTCGGGAAACATCGGATCCAGATACACCACGTCTGGTGACGTCTCAGGCGAGGCCTTCATCGCACGCAGGGCGGCCTCCCCGTCTCCTTCCACCAACGTCATGCGTCGCGCAATCTCGCACAGATCCTCATCGCGCTGGGCTCGTTCCAAAGCATCCGAAAGCAAAGCCGCGATGACAGCGTCGCGCTCATAGAGCGTCACCGTAAAGCCAGTTGCTGCCAGCAAAAAGGAATCCTCCCCCAAGCCCGCCGTGGCATCCACGACTCTCGGGGAGGGCACGCCCTTCACGCGTGCGGCCCGTACGAGCAGCTCGCCCCGCAAGGCACTCGGGCGTAGCCGCGGAAGCAAGCGTGCGAAGTCGCCTCGCAGCTCGAGTCCGTCATGCCCCACAAGCGTAAGGCCCTCTGTACGTCTTATCAGCTCAATCCCATCAGGGGTTATTGGAAGGTCGCCCATACGCATGGCGCCCCTTCAAGCTTCCTGTGACTCATTCGACTTATTGTATGCCGCGAAGACGTTTTGCATCGCCTGCTGGTATTTCGTGGCTGCTTCGTTGAGTCGGAGGCTGCCGTTGAAACCGTCATCCAATCCGCCCGTCGGCACGGCAATGAATCGTCCGTCCAGTTCCATGATCTCAAATCACATTTCAGATGCACGGGTCTCTCCTAGAGTACGTAATCCACATGTAGCACAGTTTAGCACCTGGCATCCAGAGCGAGCCATACGGCGACGATTGTGATGCGCGCTTCAGGCGACGGCAAGGGGATTTGTCTTGGAGCAGCTGTTTGGCATGGCGCGAGAGTCGGGCAGGAGAGTCGTGGACATTGGGTCAGACAAGCCGGTGGAGACCGTGGCTCGCCAGCTCGCGGGGGTCAGTGAGAGAACAAGGGCACCTGATCCGTCGCTGAATGTATCGGTCCTGGGAGCCGGGGTCGGCGTCGGGGGTGTTTCCCGATCGTGGACGACAAGATATGGTCGCGAGGATCTGGGCGCCTTGGTCTTGGACGTATGCAGTTGCGAAAAACATGGCCTCATGCTTACCATAGACGAGATCCAGAAGGTCGACCTGGATGACGTATCTGCGATTTGCGACGCGTTTCAAATGTCATCTCGCAAGCGATACGACGTTATGCTCGCGGAGCGAGACGTGAAAAAACGGCTCAGTCCCGAAACCTGTGGGCGAGGCGGAGGAGCGCGACCGCAGGTTGGAAAGGGGGCAGTTCACGCTTGCACCGCATCGCGTGCCCGCGCGACAAAAGCCCAGCTAGCAGCGGTGCGCCTCCACGCGCTCCTGCAACCGTGAGCTCTGGGCGAGTGCCGGGAGCTCACGGTTGCAAAAACAGAGCATCAAAAGTGGTAGAACCCCAGTTGGTGCGGTCGTTGGTGCAAGTCTTTATGCAACCGTGAACCCCCGTCCTCCAGAGTCGGGTTCACGCTTGCGGGAGACGTCCCCACCCGCAGGCCCATGGCCGCCCTGGCGCGCGGAACTGGCGTCAGCGTCATCGTGGCATGTCTACCCGCCGTGCCCGCGCCCCGCGTCGGTAGGCTGCGGTGTGCCTGTCGCCGCCTTCCGGGGGATGCTCGCCTTCCGTCCTACGCCATGGCCGGAAGGCGAGCATCTGCCACAGGTTTTCAGGCTGAACCGAAAAACGCGAGGGCGGCCCTTCCCGCAAAAGAAGGACCGCCCTCGTTCCATGCGTGCGGGCAACGATTAGTGGTGGAAGAGCCTCATGCCGGTGAAGCACATGGCGATGCCGTAGCGGTCGGCCGTCTCGATGACGTTGTCGTCTCGGATGGATCCGCCCGGCTCGGCGATGAACTCCACGCCGGACTTGTGCGCGCGTTCCACGTTGTCACCGAAGGGGAAGAACGCGTCGGAACCCACGGTCACGCCGGTCTGCGTGGCGATCCACTCGGCCTTCTCCTCGCGGGTGAGGACCTCGGGCTTCTCTGCGAACCACTTCTGCCATTCGCCCTCACGTAGCACGTCGTCGTGCTCGTCGGAGATGTACACGTCGATGGCGTTGTCGCGGTTCGCGCGCCGGATGCCCTCGGCAAACTTGAGGCCGAGCACCTTGGGGTGCTGGCGCAGGTACCACGTGTCGGCCTTGTTGCCGGCGAGACGGGTGCAGTGCACGCGGCTCTGCTGGCCGGCGCCCACGCCGATGGCCTGGCCGTCCTTGACGTAGCACACGGAGTTGGATTGCGTGTACTTGAGGGTGATGAGCGAGATGATCATGTCGCGGATGGCGGACTCCGGCACCTCCGTGCGCTTGGTCACGAAGTTGCTCACGAGCTCGCGGTCCACCTTGTAGAAGTTGTGCCCCTGCTCGAAGGTGATGCCGAAGACGTCCTTCGTCTCGACCGCCGCGCACTCGTAGGTGGGATCGATTTGCACGACGTTGTAGTTGCCGCCCTTCTTCTGGGCCAGGATCGCCAGCGCCTCGTCGGTGTAGCCGGGGGCGATGATGCCGTCGGACACCTCGGGCTTGAGGTAGGTGGCGGTGTCGGCATCGCACACGTCGGAAAGTGCCGCCCAGTCGCCGTAGGAGCTCATGCGGTCGGCGCCGCGCGCGCGGATATAGGCGCAGGCGATGGGGGAGGGGTCGGGCAGGTTGTCGCCCACGAAGTAGATCTGACGGTCGATGTCGGACAAGGGCGTGCCCACGGCGGCGCCAGCGGGACTCACGTGCTTGAAGCTCGCGGCGGCGGGCAGGCCGGTGGCCTCCTTGAGGTCGCGCACGAGCTGCCATGAGTTGAGGGCGTCGAGGAAGTTGATATAGCCGGGCTTGCCTTGCAGCACCGTGATGGGCAGCTCGGAGCCGTCCTTCATGTAGATGCGTGAAGGCTTTTGATTGGGGTTCATGCCATACTTGAGTTCGAGTTCGTTCATGAGGGATCCTTTCCTGGCGGCTCGGCGGGAGGATGAGCGCGCCGCTCAAACATCTGCTGCGCAG